>DATHSE010000171.1:0-49564 GCA_035464455.1 Anaerolineae bacterium
GAGTGTTCACGTCGATCGTTCCTCCGAGACTCTTCGGGTCCACTAGGGCGAGGTTTGGTTGGCCGTGGATGTGGCTGCCTCGCTCCGGCTAGACGCACAGGCGTGGCAGTCGGTTCCCTCGAGTCTTCGGCGTTGCTCAGCCGTGCCGGAGTGGGAAGATGACCTCGGTGAGCCAACGGCTGGGATCCGGTTCGGCCGATGGGTCGGTGAGGTACAGCTCCCAGGGGCCGCCGTTGGCTTGATACGTGCTCGCGTCGAGCCAGCGTTGCATGGCCTCGTACGTCGCCCCCAGCGTCTCGTACGGTCCGGCGTGCACTGCGATGGCAGCAGGTCCGGCAGGAAGCTGGCCCGGCTTGACCTCGCCGGCGGGAACGATCGGGACCGCGACCATCACGCCAGCCTCCAGGTCGATGGTGTCACCGAACGAGTGATAGCGGGCGAAGGGCGCTCCGTCGGCCTCGATGGACTGCTGCGCGAGGGCCTCTCGGACGGTGCGGAAGATCTGGCCGATGGCTTCGGGCAGTCCGTCACGCGGCACCTCGTGACGCATGCTCGCGGTTTGGTGGCTCCGAAGGACGCGAAGCTCGATCTTCGATGATGGGGCTCGGGAATCAGCCATGGAGGCACCTCGCTGGTCGGACGCTGTCAATGTGGGGTATTTCGCGGCGAAAGGCAAGTCGCCGATGGTCCCGATCCGATCCGATCGTCCTGGGGCGCCAGTCTCCGGCCGTCTCCCCTGCGGGGCGCGCCTGACGCAGGTAGGCTCGCGCGGATGAGAGGCCGCTGGATCGCACGACTCGCCCTGTGCACCACCATCTCGCTGGTGCCCGTGACCGCCGCGGCCCAGACGCCGCTACCGGCCCAGACACCGCAACCGGCCCAGACACCGCAACCGGCCCCGGCAGATCGATCGACGCCGAGCGCATCGGCCTCCCCGGGCCACCCCCCAGGGCACCGCGACCTCCTGCTCGACATGCCCTACTACCTCGGCGGCTTCGAGCCGGACATCGTGATGACGCGAGGCGCTGAGCACGTTGCCACCCTCGATGCGGATGATCCGACGCGGATGGACCTGGAGGCGTTCCTGGGTGCCGTCGAGGCGGACATCGAAGACATGGACTCGGGCTACGCGCTCGTCTCCCTGGACGACTTCTTCGCGTTCGTGGTCGCGATCCGGGTCGCTGGCGTGGAGCCGGGCTCACTGCTGCCTGCGTACCTGCCCACGCTGCTCGACGACCTCGTCGATGCCAGCAGCGTGACGGCGAACGTGAGTGGCAAGGACGTCGTGGTCATCTCCTCGGTCGGCGCCGACGACGAGTATGTCGATCTCTACGTCTACGACCAGGGCGACACGATCTGGATGCTGCAGGGTCCGGAGGACGTCGTCGAGGTCACGCTGGACGGCTTGCCGGACCCGCGATAGACGCGGCGCTGGTGCCTCCCGCACAGGGAGAGGCGGGGTCCGACACGGGGGGGAGAGCGTCAGACCCCGCCTTGATGTGTTCCGGCCGCCCGGGGCCGACGTGCTTACGCGGGCGTGGTGCGTCTGGCGAGCCTCTGGAACTGCGCCGGCACCCACCACTTCAGGAAGTACAGACGGCAGCCGAGGCAGTAGCCGGTCGCCGCCAGGACGGCCTGCAATGCCCCGACTGCCGCCGCTACGACCCAGCCCAGCGTCGGTAGGCCGAGGAGGAACAGGGCTGACGCGACGCTGAACCCGATGAAGCCGAGGGCTTGCGCGAAGCGCGGTGGAAGCTCGTGCTCCAGCGCTCCTGGAGGGGCGATGCCGAGGACACGACGAACGACCGGCCACGGCCGCCCCAGGACGGAATAGCGCGTGCCGAAGAACGCGCTGATGCCGAGGGCGGCCGCCAGGAAGGTCACCACGACTGGGGCACCGATGAGGAAGCCGGCGAGGAGGATGCCGACCGAGAGCGCCGCGCCGAAGCGGTGGCCGCGCGGATCGATCATGCGACTGGCACTGCTGGCGCTGCCCTGGCTGGGCTGACCGGTGGTCGCGGTCATCGGTGGCTCCTCGTTTGCTGCGTGGATCCCTGGTCTCTGCACGGATCCTAGCCGCGGACACACAGCGTATTGGCTGAGCGCTGGACTGTCCAATCGAATTGTGCGACTCTGGTGAACGATACAGTCGTTCACAACGGAGGCACAGCGCCGTGGATATCCCCCGCCTCGAAGCGTTCCTCGAGGTCGCACGCCTCGGCTCGATGCGTGCCGCCGCCCGCTCCCTGCACCTGGGCCAACCGGCCTTGAGCGCCCGCATCGTGGCCCTCGAGGATGAGCTGGGCGCCCGTGTCTTCGAGCGCACCAAACGGGGTGTGCGCCTGACGCTGGCGGGGCGGGCGCTGCTTCCCCATGCGCAGCGGGCCCTCGACGCGGTGGCGGCCGGGCGCACCGCGGTCAGCCAGGTGGAGCAGGGCGATGACGGTGAGCTGGTCATCGCGGCGGTCTCGGCCATCAACGCGTCCGTCGTTCCCGAGCTGGTGGCGCGCTTTCGGCGTTACCACCCCGGTGTGCACCTGTACGTCCACACCGGCTCCGCGGAGCGGATCATCGAGCTGGTGACGTTCGGGACCGCTCGACTGGGCCTCATCGGAGAGGCGGCACCGTCGCGAGACCCACGTCTCAGCGTGACCCCGCTCTACGAGGAACGACTGGTGCTGACTGCGCGGCCGGAGCACCCCTTCGTGGCCGAGGGACCCATCCCCATCGCCCGGTTGGCGGATGCGACGCTCATCTTCTACGACCGGGGCTCGGACGATCACGAGCTCGCCCAGTCGCTGCTCCGGAAGGCACGCGTGGCCCCTTATGGCGTCATCGAGGTCGACAGCGTCGACACCGCCCGGCGGCTCGTCGCGCGTGGCCTGGGTGTGGCCTGGCTGCCGTCGACCTCCGCTGTGCCTGAGTTCGAGGCGGGCCGGCTGGCGGCCGTGGGGCTGGCCGATGCACCGGAGATGCGTCGGCGGATCGTGGCGTTGGAGCTGGCCGAGGCCTCTACGTGGATCCCGGTGGACACGCTGCGCCGCCTGCTCGGTGAGGTCGCCTCGTTCATGCCCGGTGCGACCGCGGTCGGACCGCCTTCAGGCTGACGACGTCCGCCGGATGGATCGCAGGCCGCGCTCGGCGGGCAGGAGCACACTGTCCGGGCGATACCCGCCGCTATGACAAGGAGACGCGCCACGGATCGGCACAGGGCACCGGGCTCCGCTGGACACGCCGAGCACATCCTCGAGGGCCTCAACGAGGCCCAGCGCGAGGCGGTGCTGGCAGTGTCTGGGCCGGTGGCCATCATCGCCGGCGCCGGCAGCGGCAAGACGCGCGTGGTGAGCCACCGGGCGGCCTACGCGGTGGCGACGGGCGCGGTGGCCGAGCGCGAGGTCCTGCTGGTGACCTTCACCGAGAAGGCAGCCGGCGAGATGAAGGCCCGCGTGCGTCAGCTGGGCCTGGAGAACGTGATGGCACGCACGTTCCACTCGGCGGCCCTGGCGCAGCTGCGGCACTACTGGCCACGGCGCCACGACGGCGCGCCGTTGCCCGAGGTGATGGCCGACAAGTGGCGCATCGTCGCTCCGCTGGCCCGTGCGTTGCCGGGCGGCTACCGCTTCACGCCGGCGCGGGACCTCATCGACGAGATCGAGTGGGCCAAGAGCCGCCGGTTGACGCCGATCACCTACGCGGCGCGCGCCGCCGGCCGGACCCCGCCCGCCACCATGGATCTGTTCGTGCGGCTCTTCGGCGACTATGAGCGGGCCAAGTCCCGCCGGGGACTGATCGACTTCGACGACATCCTGCTGCACACGGTGGGGCTGCTCGAGCAGGATGAAGAGGCAGCTTCGGCGGTCCGCTCCCGCTACTCCTGGTTCACCGTCGACGAATACCAGGACACCACGCCGCTGCAGGCACGCCTGTTGGAGCTGTGGCTCGGTGAACGACGCGACCTCTGCGTGGTGGGCGACGAGGACCAGACCATCTACACCTTCGCGGGTGCCACACCGGAGCACCTCACCGGCTTCGAGCGGCGCTACCCGGGTGCGCGGGTGATCCCGCTGCTGACCAACTACCGCTCCAGCCCGCAGATCATCGCCCTGGCTAACAAGGTGCTTGCGTCGACCGGCGCCTCCAAGCAGCTGATCCCCAGTCGGGGAGAAGGGGCGGCTCCGATGTTGCACCCGTGCGCCTCGGCCGCGGAGGAAGAGGCGTTCGTGGTCACACGCGTCAGGGAGCTGCTGCGGGACGGGGTGGCAGCCGACGAGATGGCCGTGCTGGTGCGCCTGAATGCGCAGACTGCAGGGTTCGAGTCGGCGCTGGCACGCGCGGGCATCCCCTACCACGTGCGCGGGAAGCGGTTCTTCGAGCGGCGGGAGGTGCAGGCCGCCGTGCGCGCGCTCGAGCGTGTCGCCGACGACCTGGCCGGCGATGCGCTGCTGACCGAGGTCCGCCGGACATGGGACCGACAGCTGGGCTTCGATCCCGACGCCGATCCCGAAGGACGCGAGGCACGTGAGCGGCAGGCCTCGCTGTCGACCCTGCTGGCCATCGTGACCGAGCTGGTACACACCGAGGGAGCCGATGCTGCCTCGGTGGTCGCGGCGCTCGAGCGGCGGGCCGCGAGCGAGCGTGCCGATGACGTTCACGGGGTGGAGCTGCTGACCCTCCACCGTGCTAAGGGCCTCGAGTGGGATGCGGTGTTCATCCCGATGCTGGCGGAGGGCTCGCTGCCGGTCGGCCAGGCGGGTGCCGACGAGGCGGCGCTGGCCGAGGAGCGTCGCCTCCTCTACGTCGGCATCACGCGTGCCCGGCGTCACCTCGCCCTGTCGTGGGCGCAGCAGCGGCCCTCGTCGACGGGCAAGCCACAGCAGCGTACGCCGTCGCGCTTCCTGCGGGTCCTTGACCACGGCGCCGCGGGTGGGCTGGCCGGGCCTCGGGAAAGGGGCGCGCCTCGCGGATCGAGGGCCTCGACCGCGACCACGGGTGTCGGGCGGACGCCCGGTGCGGCCCGCGCTCTCCTGAGCGCGGACGACGCCGTCCTCTTCGATGCCCTCAAGGCCTGGCGACTCGAGCGGGCACGGGCGGACCAGGTGTCGCCCTTCATCGTCGCGTATGACACGGTCATCGCGGAGATCGCCGAGCGCCGGCCGCGCTCGGCGGCGGAGCTGCTGGCCATCCCCGGCATCGGGCCGGGCAAGGTGGAGCGCTACGGCGAGGAGATCCTGGCCATCGTCGCGGCCGGATAGGTGGATCGATCGGCTGCCGCGGCGCTCATGGCTGCTGGTTCAGCACCCGATGGTCGGCCGCCTCGCTGTCCCAGTAGCGCCTCGCCCGCGCGTGATGCACGTCGTCGGGATGCTCAACGACAGCCAGATCAGCGACTTACGTGTGGATGATCCAGTCGGGCTCGCCGCTGCGCTCGTAGATGAGCCGAGCGTTGGGCATATCGTTGTCCTCGAGCTTGGCCCGGATGGCGGACTCGTCGAGGCCGAAATCGACCCAGCGCTGCCGATTGCGGGCCTCCAGCGTCGTCATGTCGGCGACGATGAGTACCGTCCGGTCGAAGAACGGCCGCAGGCTGGGCCAGGGCGGATCATCCAGCAGCAGATAGTTACCTTCACTCACTATCAAGCGGACGGAACGGTCGATGAGGATGGCGCCGGCCCGGGCGATCTCGATGGTGCGGTCGAAGCGCGGCACGGCCACGCTCTCCTCGTCGTTGGCGTGGAGCCGGCGCAGGGCGGCAGCGAAGCCGCCGACGTCGAACGTGTGCGGGGCACCCTTGCGCGGCCGCCAGCCGCGCGGGATGAGGGCCTCGTCGTCGTAGTGAAAGCCGTCCATCGGCAGCAGGGCGGTGCTGCCCGGCTGCAGCTCGTTGAGGCGACGTTCGGCGTCGGCGGCGATGGTCGACTTGCCCGATGCAGGGGCGCCGGCGATGGCCACGATGCGCCGCTCCTCGACGGGGATGTCGTGCAGGTAGCTCGCCAGGTGAGCGAGGAAGCTGTCGCGATCGAACTCGGTCAGGGTCACAGCGGCATGATAGGTGCTCCGAACCTCGGGATGGCTTCCTCGGAGACAGGCCCGCGGCGTTGTGCCAGACAGGTGGCACACGTGACGGTCAGCATGGTCGCGCGCGGGAAGCGGACGCCGCGCCCGAACGGGGGAGCGTACCGATGACGGAGCCAGGCGTGACGTGGGCCGACGCCAGACTGGGTGCCATGCCGGGCCTGGGCAACGCACGGCCGCGCGGCGGGGCGGAGATCAAGTCGGAGCTCGACGTGGGCCTGGCCGTGGTGCGCTACCTCTACGACAACTCGCGCATCGACGCCGAGTGGAGCGTGCACGAGGAGCGCGGCTTCCGCTGGTGGGCGGACGGGCTGGCCCAGCGGGTCTGGTCGGAGCCGGCGCTCGATGACGATGGCACGGAGATCTTCCGCGTCTTTGCCGCCACGGAGCTGCTGCGCCGCGTCGCGGACGTGACCGGTGCCGCGCACGTCATCGACACCATCAACGGGCTATCGGCCGGCAGTGCCATCGTGCTTGATCCGGACGCGCAGACCATCGGCTCGGTCGCGAGCATGTGGGTGCACGCGGGCTCGCGCGACTGGGTCGCCCGCGCGTTCTCCGTCATCGCAGCCATCCAGGTGGCACAGGCGCAGCAGCAGGCCACGATGCTCGCACCTCTCGTCGAGGGTGAGCCGGCGTTCTCGGCGCACCCCGACTCCGGACCGCGGACCGAGCCGGACCAGATGCTGGGCCTGCTGGACATCGTCAAGGCAGACGGCGCGGCCCGAACGCGCTGGGCGGGAGCGGACCTGGTCGGCGCCCTGCGGCAGCTGCGGGAGCTGCCCATCGTGGTGCTGGCGACCGGCGACGAGGCCGGCCTCGCCATCGAGGTGACCTACCGGCAGACGACCGCGCTCATCCGCGTTGACACCGATGAGCCACACCCCGGTCTGGGCAACGGCATGATCGTGCGCCTGTCCCTGCCGGGCGCCGCCGGGCCCGGTCCCGGATGGGCGGCGATGCGCAACCGCCAGGAGTTGAAGTCGCTGACGCGAGCCCACTTCGTGGGCAGCTGGGTCGGATCGGCCGCATTCGCCACCTTCGTGTCGTTCTACCCCAACATGCTCGCCCGCACGGGTATCGGCGCGGTCAACGTGGCGCTCTCGACCATCAACCGTGCCATGTGGATCGCCGGCGAGGGCCGCACGAGCGCCGCCAGAGCCGCCCGAGACGCCTGAGCTGCCCAAGCTGCCAGAACGCTGAGACGCCCTAGCTGCCAAAGACGTCCCATCCAGCCGGGCCGCGGTCAGGCCACCTCGATGCGTGGGAGGGGATGCTGCACATCCGCCTCCAGCGGCGTGCTGGGGTGGCAGGTGAAGTAGATGACCTGGCAGGTCTGGGCCAGCTCCTCGATGGAGCGTGATGCCCGCGCCGCGCGCTCCTCGTCGAAGTTGACGAGGATGTCGTCCATGACGATGGGCAGCGGCTCGCCGGACGTCTCCACGAAGTGCTGCACCAGGCCGAAGCGCAGCGCGAGGTAGAGCTGCTCGGAGGTTCCTCGGGAGAGGGCAGGCAGGCTGATCTCCACGCCGTCGCGGCGCTGGATGCCGCGGATGTCCTCACCCAGGGGGGCCACGATGCGCTCGTAGCGCCCGTCGGTCCACTGCCGCAAGACGTGCTCGGCCTTCTCCACCACGGCCGGGCGGTGGGCCTCCTCGTAGACGCGGCGCGACCGCTTCAGGACGTGGTGGGCGAGCGCGTATACGGCCCAGCGCTCGGCGGTCGCCTCCAGCCGTGAGAGCAGGTCCGCCCGTTCCTGGCGCAGCTCGGTGGGGTCGGCGTCGGTCTCCATCTCGCTACGGCTCGCGCGCAGCCGGCCGGCCTCCTGGTTGAGCTCGTCTCGGTCCTGCGCCAGCTGCGCCAGCTGCTCAGCGATGCCCGCCACCGTCGCCTTCACATCGGCGATGTCCTCGACCGCGCCGAGGTCCGTCATCAGCTCCTGCAGCGCCATTCCGGGGCCTGACAGCGTGGTCAGCGTCGCCCGAGCCGCCTCGATGCCGGTGTCCAGGACGGCGGCGCGGCGTGACCGCTCGACCTCGGCACGGAGCGTGGCAGCATCGCCCACGGCGGACTCGGCGAGGAAAGCGTCCAGCTCGGCCTGAGCGAGGTCGCGCGACTCCTGGGCCGCCGTCACGGCCGCCTGTCGCTCCTCGAGGGCATGAGCCAGCTCGGCGCGGTCGCGCTCGCCCGCGAGGGCGTCCTGGAGGCGCTTGGCCAGCAGCGTCGCCTCGGTACCGACATCGGCGGCGTCGGCGGTCCCCGCATGTTCGGCGGCACCGTCGGCCAGCAGTGGCCTGAGTGCCTCGACCTGGGCTACGTAGGCGGCATGCTCCGCGCGGAGCTCGTCGGTACGTCGCTCGGCCGCGCGCTGGGCGGCCACGCCGCCCTTGGCGGATGTCACCGAATCCACCACGCGCCCGGCGGTCTCGCGGTCGAAGCCCGGATCCAGGTCGTGCGCGGCGAGCCACTCGGCCCACTCGGTGCGCGCGGCCTCCGCCGCCGTGGTGCGCCGCTCGAGCTCGGCGGCGAGCTCGGTCACGCGCCTGCCCTGCGCTTCGGCCGCGGTACGCGCCTGCGTCTCGTGCTCGGTGGCCTGCGTGCGGCGCGAATCGGTCTCGCGGTCGGCGGCGATGGCGGCACGGAAGGCTTCCAGTTCGTCCGCATCAGGTGCCACGGGCAAACCGGCCGCGGTGGTGGCGGCCGCCAGCTCACCGGCAAGCCGCTCAGCTTCCCGCTCGGCAGCCAGTGCCGCGTCCAGCCGGTCGAGGTCACGCTGCAGCCGGCCGCGCTCCTCCTCGAGCGCGTCCTGCAGCTGCTCGACGTCGGTCCTCGAGGGCGTGGAGCCAAGACCAAGGGTGGCGCCGAGTCGCTCGATGGTGTCGTTCGCAAGGCTACGTTGCTGCTCCAGTCGCTCGTACGTGGCGAGCGCATCGGTGGCGCCCCGCGAGCGCAGCAGGTAGGCCAGCATGGCGGCGCCGACGAGCCCGGCCGCGGCCACCACCAGCACGACCGGCAGCGTCACCTCCAGCAGCAGCAGGATGACGGCCATCGCCACGGCGCCGATGCCGAGGGCGAGTGGTGCCAGCAACCAGCGCTGGGTCTGGCCGGTGGCGGACTCGGCGAGCGCCATGGCACTGGGCAGCATCTGGTCCGCCGCGTCACGCGATCCGAGCGCGGCGGACAGCTCTCGTGCCTGCGCCCGCCGCTCGTCCAGCGCCACCCTCGTCTCCGCCGGGTCATCGGCCGGGCGGTCGGCAGCCATTCGCTGCTGGGTGGTGAGCCGCTCGCCGAGCGTCTCGATCTCGCGCATCGCCCGTTCCCGCAGCGCCGGTGCAGGCCGTCCGGCCAGCGCCTCGTCCAGCTCCGCCACCCGTGCCGCAGCAGCCTCGACCTGGGCCTCGGCGTCCTTGAGCTGCTCCTGCGCCGCCTCGTGGCTGCTACGTGCGCTGGCCAGTGCCTGCTCGGCGGCGGCGAGCGAGGTCCGGAAGCGACCGCTGATCTCCGCCTTGACCGCGATCGAGTCGTCGAAGCCCTCGACGCGCTCGATGGTCCAGTGGGCCCCCAAGCCGGCCAGGGCGGCGACCATGGCGGACCGCGCCTCGGTGAGCTCGCGCTCGCAGCGAGCGCGTTCGTCGGCCCGGGCGGCCTCGATCCTGGTGGCCTCTCCCAGCGCCGCCAGCTCGTCGCGGTGTGCCAGGGCAGCCTCGTCGATGACAGCCTCGTCCAGTCGCGCCTGCGCCCGGTCGCGCTCCCGCACCGCGGTATCGGCGGCCTTGGCGCTCTCGCCGAGGCCGGCTTCGAGCGCGCTGAGGCGCTCCAGCGTGACGGCCGCGAAGGTCCGCACCTGGGCCAGGGCGTCGCGTGCGTCCTGCAGGCGGCGCAGCTCCAGCCAGGTGTCCCAGCCGTCGATGAGCCGCTGCTGGCGGCGCCGCTCGGCCTCCAGGGTCTCGTGCTGCCGGCCCAGCTCGGTGAGCCGGGCGAGGACCTCGTCGAGCTGCGCACCGGCCTCGGCGTAGGCCCGTGGGAGGTCGCGCCCGGCCAGGTCGCGATCGATGTCCTCCAGGGCCTTCAGCAGCTCATTGATCTCCGGCTTGCTGCCGCCGGACTTGAAGCAGCCCTCCATGCGCCCGCGCAGGTCGCTCTCGACCTTCAGTCCGGAGACGCCGCCGGTGCCCAGGCCGGCACCGTAGATGCGCGCTGCCACCTCGTCGTCCTTGAGCGTCTGGAAGCGGGTGAGCTCCTCCAGTCCGAAGGCGAAGATGTTCTGGTAGACAGTGGACTCGACGCCCTGGAGCAGCAGCGCAAGGTGCGTCGGGCCGAGATCGCGGTCGGCCTCGATGACGCGGAGCCTGCCCTCCCCGCCGCGGTCACCGTAGCGCTCGATGCGCAGCTCGCGGCCATCGGCCATGACGACGTCCAGCCAGCCGCCGCGGGCACCGCCGTTGACGGCGGGATAGCGGTTTGGCTCGAAGCCGAAGAGCATCGCGCGGATGAAGGCCAGCAGGGTTGTCTTGCCCGCCTCGTTAGGTCCCCTAACGACCGTCAGCCCGGGAGCGGGCGCCAGGCGAGCGTTGTGCAGCTGGCCGAAGCCGTCGATGGCGATGGTGTCGATGCGCACGCGCTAGCTCTCGTCACCGAGCCGGTCGAGCAGCAGCGTCTCCACCTCATCGAGCAGGACGGCGACCCCCGCCCCGTCGGGTCGCACTCCGTTGAGGTACTTGCGCGCCCTGCTGTTGGCGAAGAGCTCGTCGAGGGCCCTGTCTACGCCGGCGGCGACCTCCGCGGCGTCGGCTGGATCTCCGACCGCGACTGCAGCCTCGCCATCCGCCGTCGACAGCTGCCCGCGCATGGCATCGAGGCGTCGCAGCAGATCGCCCACGAAATCATCGGCCTTGCGTCGCTCGGCCAGGTCCAGGACGGGGCGGGTGCGGTCTCGCAGGGACTCGATCCAGGCGAAGGGCTCGGCCGTGCCCAGCCCATCGCGGGCTGCGACGAGGACGTCACCCAGCATGCCCGCCCGCGTCAGCGAGGCGTGAAGGGCTCCCCGGCCGCCGAGCCGGACGCGCGCCACGACCGAGCGCCCGGCGGCGGTGCGCGCGTCGTCGACCGCGGTCACGACGGCCTCGATGAGCGACTCTTCGGTGGCCAGGCCATCGATGGCGACGTCAAGGATCTGCCAGCGAACCACGTCCAGTGGGCGGAACACGGGGCGGATGCGTCCTGCGTCATCCACGTCCACGAGGTAGCAGCCGCGCGGCTCGGTCTCGCCGGGATCGCGTCCCTGTGGATTGCCGCAGTAGACGGCGACGGGACGCTCGTCGGAGAGGATCCGCTGGGCGTGGACGTGACCCAGGGCCCAGTAGTCCATGCCGCTGGCGCGCAGGTCGGCCATGGTGCAGGGAGCGTAGTTGGCGTGACCCTCCGCGCCGCCGACGTTGGCATGCAGCAGGCCGATGGCGAAGGTTCCCTCGGGCTCGCGCACGAACGACTTGGCGAGGTTCTGCTTGATGTCACGCTGGTGGTAGCTGATGCCGTAGACGCGGGCGATCTCCTCGCTGCCCCGCAGCACCGGGGCGGCGGTCACCTCGTGCGCCGGGAAGCGATGCGCCAGCTGCGGCCAGGTCACGCTGGGCTCCCAGCCATCAAGGGGGTCGTGATTGCCGGTGACGACGAAGGAGGGGATGCCTTCGTCCGACAGCCGCTTGAGGCCGTCGCGGAAGACGAGCTGTCCGCGCAGCGTGCGGTTGGCGTGCTCGAAGGCATCGCCGGCGACGAGGAGGAAGTCGGCTTGCTCCGCGAGTGCCAGGTCGACGACGGCGTTCCAGGCGCTGATGGTGGACTCGCGAAGGATCCGCACCACGTTCGCGGGTGCCTCGGACGTCAGCCCGATGAAGGGGCTGTCGAGATGCAGGTCACCGGTATGGACGAAACGGAACGCCAACGCTATCTCCCTCGCAAGGCAGTCTACGACGCGGCCGCCCGTCGGGTGGCTCGACGCTCGGATGCCTCGCGGCACGCGGCCTGACTGGGCGAGGATGGCTTCGGGATGCTGCTCGCTCGCCCGTCAGTGTCGCCGCTGAGCCCTCGCGGTCGGTGTCGTGGTCAGCCGTCGCCGTGGGCAACGCTTTCGACGCCGGCTGGCGATGTCGATGGTCATACGTCGCCCTCGCCGACGCTAGTCGCACGTCGATGCCCCGTCTGGCGGTCCTCGAGCGATGCACTCCCGCCGTTCATGCCCTGCCGAGCGTGGGAGCGGCTCCGCTGAGCGTGGGAGCGGGGCCGCCGAGCGCTGGGAGCGGGGCCGCCGAGCGTGGGAGCGGGGCCGCCGAGCGCTGCGCGAACCGGCGATCGCATCGCGGGGGTGACTACGAGCGGGACTACGGTCGCTGTGGGCGACGGTAGTCCACGAGCGGGACGACCCGCCGCTGCCGGAGAAGGCGCGCCGGTGCCGGGGACGGTGCGCCGGTATCCCGGTATCCCATCGAAGCCTGGGAACCGCGGCTCGTGGGACCGATGTGCTCGCCGGGCTTGCCGGGTCGCTGAGTTTCGCGCCCATTGACCTCGGTGCGCTTATCAACTAGTTTACCGACTAGTATGAAGACGATCGGGGCCTTCGAGGCCAAGACCCACCTCTCCGAGCTGCTTGACCTCGCCGCGCTGGGTGAGCGCGTGACGATTACCCGCCGGGGCAAGCCGGTCGCCATGCTTGTGCCGATCAGCCAGGAGCCGTCGGTGACGCCCGCGGAAGCGGCGACGGCCCTGCGTCGTCTGCGAGTGGGCGTGACGCTGGGCGGGGTCAGGTTGCGCGACCTGATCGAGGAAGGCCGCCGCTGATGGCGGCCCTGGTGATCGACGCGTCGGTCTCCGCGGCGTGGTTCCTGGAGGACGAGACCTCGTCGCTCACCGAGGCGGCCCTGGACCAGGTCGTGCGGGACGGCGCCGCGGTGCCGGCCGTGTGGCCCTTCGAGATGGCGAACGTGCTGGTCATGGCCGAGCGACGCGGCCGGATCGGTTCCGCGCGAGCGGCAAACATCCGCGTGGCGCTGCTGGCGTTGCCGGTGCACATCGACGACGCTGAGACGCTCTCGCTGGTGTCCGCCATCGTCGGGATGGCACGGGCTCACCGGCTCAGCGCCTACGACGCGGCATACCTCGAGCTGTCGTTGCGCACCGGCCTGGCGCTGGCGACGCGCGACGCGGCGCTGCGGGCCGCCGCGGCACAACTTGGGGTGCCCCTCTTCGCCGGTTGACCGCTATGCCGCGCCGTGCTGGGCAGCGGCCAGATCGAGTCCGAAGTGGTGGACGAACGCCATCTGGACGGCCGATGGGACGTCCGTGCCGCGTCGGCCGGCCCGCAGGCAATGTATTGACAGTAACACGTGATGCTGTCACGATACGCCCATGCCGACGGAACAGGAGTATGCGATCGGGGAGCTGGCGGATCTCGCGGGAGTGACGCCACGCACCATCCGCTACTACGTCTCGATCGGCCTGCTGCCGGCACCGGAGTCGGCGGGGCCAAAGACGCGGTACACGGACGGTCACCTCAAGCGCTTGCGCCTGATCCGGCACCTCCAGCGACAGCACCTGCCACTGGCCGAGATCGGCCAGCGCCTTGCCGGCCTCGCTGAGGAGGCGGTAGCGGAAGCGCTCGATGCCGGGGTCTCGGTCCGACCGACCGACTCGGCACTCGAGTACATCGACCGGCTGAAGGGGACGGTGCCATCCGGCGCCGCGGCCCGGGAACTACGGATGGCGAAGGAGATCAGCCCCACGGAGCCCTGGATCACCAGCCAGGCACTCGCGGAGACGCGTCCAACGGAGCGCAAGGCCCCGCTGGACACACGTACGCGCTGGGAACGCGTACCGCTCGGCGAGCACGTCGAACTACACATCCGCCAGCCCCTGGACCGGCGGACGCACAAGCAGATCGAGCGCCTTATCCGACTCGGACGGGAGATGCTCGAGGAAGGGGACTGACCATGCCATCGACCAACCACGACCCACGACTCCGGGCTCGCCAGGACCGCCGCCTCATCCGCACCCGCTGGCACAGCAAGCGCTTCGTGGTGGCCCAGGTCACCGCGCCGCAGGCGGTCAGCAGCACCGAGCGCGCACCGGTCAACCTGGCCTTCGTCATCGACCGTTCCGGCTCCATGGCGAACGGCCGTCTCCAGCTGGCCATGAACGCGGTGGAGGAGGGCATCGCGCGCCTCAAGCCCAGCGACCGCTTCAGCGTTGTCGTGTACGACGACCACATCGACTCGCTGGTGAGCGGGGCCTTCGCCACGGCAGAGGCTACGCGAGGGGCCATCGAGCGGCTACGCCACGTCGGCGCCCGCGGCGCCACCGACCTCGGCGGCGGCTGGCTGCGCGGCTGCGAGCACGTCGCGAGCGAGCTGCTGGAGCTCGGCGTCAACCGCGTGCTGCTGCTGACCGACGGCCTCGCCAACCGTGGCATCACCTCGCTCGAGGAGCTGGAGCACCACGCGGCGGAGCTGCGCAAGCGTGGCGTCTCGACATCTACCTTCGGGGTGGGAGACAGCTTCAACGAGGTCCTGCTGCAGGCCATGGCCCAGGCCGGCGGCGGCCAGTTCTACGACATCGCCTCCGCGGCACAGATCCGCGACCACATCGAGAGCGAGGTCGGCGAGACGCTGGAGGTGGTAGCGCACGACGTCAGGCTCGACGTCACCTTCCCTGATAGCGTGCGCGTGGAACCGCTGGGCGCCTTCCAGGCCCGCATCGGCCCAGGCCGCGCGATAGTGGAGCTGGCCGACCTGGTGTCAGGTCAGCAGGTAGACGTGCCGCTGCGCCTGTCGTTCCCCTTCGGCGAGATGGGCGACGCGGTGATGATGGAGCTGGGCCTGGCCGACCGCGAGGGCGTGTTCAGTGGCGCCGGCGACCGGCTGGCCTGGGGCTACGCGGACGACCGCGACAACGATGAGCAGGCGCGTGACCGCGAGGTCGACCGGCTCATCGCCGGCATCTATGCGGCACGGGCTCGTCGGGCGGCGGTGTCGCTCAACCGTGGCGGTGACTTCGATGGTGCCCGCGACGCACTCCAGGCGACGGCCAGGAAGATCCGCGGCTACGCGGGTGACGACGGGGTCCTGCAGGGCATCGTGGAGGCGCTCATGCAGGAGTCGGAGCAGTTCCACCGGGTCATGGCGGAGCGCGCGCGCAAGGAGCACTACGCGCGCAGCAGCCACGCCATGCGCTCCCGCGACGCTCAGGGCAAGGCGCTCCGCCGGATGGAGTGAGCGGTCAGTCGTCGAAGCTGGCGATGATCAGGCAGTGGTCTGAGAGTCGCCAGGCTTCGCCGCGGTGAGTGCCGCCTGCGGGAGAGGTCAGCACCGCGCCGTTGGTCAGTCCAGCGTCGAGAGCAGGAACAGGACGAGCGCGACGGCACCCACCACGATGCCGGCCGTGAGGAGCAGGTGCGCCAGCAGGGCGGGCCGGTAGGTCTGCGTATCGATCTCCCGCTCGGTGCGCATGAAGCGATAGGCGCCCACGACCGACACCACCGCACCAAGGACGATCAGGGTGATCCCGAGGATGGATCCGGCGACCGTGGTCCCGCCACCTTCGAGCGCGAACCGGTCCACCAGGAAGCCGATGGCGACGACGCCGAGCGCCGTGCGCTGCCAGGCCAGCAGCGTGCGCTCATTGGCCAGGTGGTCGCGCACCGCAGCTTCGGGCATGTCGCGCCGGTCCGTGGCGCGTTCGGCATCGTCCTGACCGCTCATCGTGCCATCGTGCCATGCCTCGGCCTGCAGGACCCGCCGGTGTCGGCGCTCGCCAGCGCGGCCGGGGCCCGGAGCCACGACCGCTGCGTCGAGCCCAGGGACGTCTCCGTCGCCTACGACGGCTCGGAGCTCATCTCCATGGCCGCCCGTTCGAGGCCGTCGCGGTCGGTGATGGGATTCGACTCGGGGAAGCTCGTGGTCAGGTAGTGCTGGGCGAAGGGGAAGCAACACGCCTCGAAGGGCTCGCCGGCCAGGAGCGTGTCCCCGAAGGTGTTGGCCTCGATCGTGACGGCATCGAGGGGGATGTCCAGAGCTTGGGTCACCTCGCCAGGGTCGAAGATGAGGCCGAAGGGGACAGAGTCCGGGTCGAGCAGCCGCCCCCCGTAGTCCACGGAGAGGTTCCCTTCGAGCCAGAGGCGCTGGTCGAGCGGGCGCATCGAAGCTGCGCCCAGCTCCGCGACGCTGGCGATGTGGTTGCGACCGTGCGCGCTCTTCACGTCCACGATCAGCTCGCCCGAGTGCGCGGTCGTGACCACGGCGTGACTCGTGCTGGCGCCGGAGAACCCTTGGCCGGGGTCATAGCTGATGGTGTTCGACTCGTAGTCGCAGATGACCCACGTCAGCATCCCGGTCTTCGTGTTCTCGGCGATGAGATAGAACTCGACGCGGCTGCCCCAGAACACGGAGGTATGCACGTTGAACGCGGCGACGATCCCACAGGGCCTCGGCTCGGTACCCTCGAACAGCGCGGTCGGCAGCAGCTCGTAGCCAGGCGGCAGCTGCCTGCTGACCTCTGCCTCGTCCTTGAGCTCGTAGGCCAGGAAGAAGCTGTACGGCTCGACGACGAACCCGATGCGTGAGCCATCCCTGCTTGCCCGAGCCACGATCCGCTTCTGCACGCCCACCGGCAGCTTGCTGAGCATCTCCGCACGCCCATACAGCTTCCCGACGGCCCTGGGGGTGACCATCCTCTCGGTGGTCTTGATGAAGCGAAGCAGGTCAGGCTTGTCCACAGAACGTCCTTTGAGGAAGCGGCGCGATGCGCGCGGGCACGACAGGTGATCGCGCCGAAACGTAACACGAGATCCGGGGTGCGCTCGCCACGGCTGCCTGCCTGGTCCGCCACCGTCTCCGGTCTGGCGCATCACCATTCGGTGCGCTACGCTCCACGCATGCAGAGCCGCGCACGCGTCAAGCTCGTCAGCCTGGTCGAGGACATGGGCAGCCAGGCGCAGGTGGCGCGCGCGCTCGATGTCGACCGCTCGCGGGTGAGCCGCTGGCTGGCCGACGAGGAGCCGGACCGCGAGAACCTGCTCAAGCTCGAGGCGGTCGAGTTCGTCCTTTCGCGACTCCGCTCGACCTACCAGCGCAGCACGGCCATGAAGTGGCTCTTCGGCTTCAACGCCCACCTGGGCAATGCCCGGCCCATCGACCTGCTGACCCGCGGTCGCGTCTCCGATGTGCTGCGGGCGATCGAGGCTGACGAGACCGGCGCCTACGCGTAGCAGCGGCCGGCCAGGCGATGCTCCACCGCGTCTTCCGGGCACTCGAGGGAGCCGCACCGACCGCGCGTGGCGGCCCCCTGTTCGTCCCACGCGATCGCCAGGGGTCCGGCCGTCATGACGACCCCGTCCGCTATGGCGCCTTCTACGCCGCCCGTTCGCCGGTGGCGGCCGTAGCGGAGACGATCCAGGCCTTCCGCGGCCGCGACCTGGACCCAGGGGACCTGGAGCTGGCGGACGGGTCGCGCCTCACGCTGGCCGCTTTCGAGGAGACATCGCTGCAGAGGATGGTGGACCTGGACGACCCGACCGTGCTGGTCGAGGAGGGATGGCGGCCATCAGGCGTGGCCAGCCGGGACCGTGCCGTGACGCAGGCGATGGCGGCGCGCGCCTTCGACGCGGGGGCGCTGGGTCTCAGCTGGTGGTCTACGCTCGACTCCGCCTGGACGAACGTGACCCTCTTCGCCGAACGGACCATCGACGCCGGCGTGATCGTGCCGGCCGCTGCTCCGGAGCCACTGACACTGAAGCACCCCGCGGTCCTGGCCGCAGCCGACCACCTCGGCATCCCGCTGGTGTCACGCCGCCGCCGTTCGGGCGGCTGATCCACCCACACCGGCGGGCTGTCGGTCGCGCGGTCGTCAGGCGTCGAGCGTGTCCGCCTCCGTCGGGAAGCTCAGCACGGTCATCTCGTCGCACTCGGTGCAGACGTAGCCACGTCCGACGAAGGCGGGCACCTGCGCCGATGCCAGCGGTTCGGGCATCAGGCGCACCGGCGTCGCCCCGGATCCATGCTGGTGCCAGACCTTGGACGTGGCACCGTCGCAGCCGACCGAGATGAGCGTCCACGTGGCCCCTTCCGGACCGACGCTCGCCGGCAGACGCCGATGATCGGGGATCCACCAGTAGGGCATGGTGCCATCGGCGTGCGGCATGCCGGCCAGCACGTACACCCCCTGGTCATCGGGACCGGCGCGGAGGAAGTCGGGCGGTCCGCCGGCAGCGAGGGCGTTCGCACGGACGACTGCGCCGTCGTCAGGGCCGCCACGGAGGCGGGCTTGGTAGGTGGTGCGAGTCTCCTCGCCGGTCTTGATCGCCATCGGTCCCATCGTGCGGATAGGACGATAGTCCTGTCAACGAGTTTGGCATCGCAGCGGTGTCACACGGCACCGCTTGTGCATCGGTGCTGCCGCGGGCCTGTTCGACGCGTGCCAGGAACTCGCTGGCGCGCAGCCCGACGCCGACCCCGCAGCAGCTGGCGGTCCATGGTGCTACCTTGTGACACATGGAACGGGTCGGCATCCGCCAGCTTCGCCAACAGGCCAGCAGCATCCTTCGCCGGGTCAGCGCCGGAGAGACGATAGAGGTCACCGACCGGGGGCGTCCGGTGGCGCTGATGGTGCGCGCCATGCCGTCGGGGCTCGCGCGGCTCGAGCAGGAGGGCCTCTTGCGACCCGCGGACGGCGATCTGCTCGCGCTCGCACCGGTGAAGCTGACGCCCGGCAGCCGGCCTCCCTCGGAGCTGGTGTCCGAGGGCCGCGACGATTGAGGGCGCTGTATCTCGATAGTTCGGCCTTCGTCAAGGTCATCGTCGAAGAGCCTGCATCGATCGCCCTGCGCGAGTACCTGGCGGCTGAGTCGGCTCGCTTCGTCTCGTCCGCGCTGCTCCGGACGGAAGCGCAGCGTGCCGTCCGGCAGCAGGGCCCGGAGGTTCGCGGCGCCGTGCGTGCCGGCCTGCGTCGGATCGAGCTCATCGCCATCGACGACCGCATCCTGGACGCTGCCGGTACCCTGGAGCCGCAGATCCTGCGCACGCTCGATGCCATCCACGTGGCCTCGGCCCTCGCGGTCGGGGACGACCTCGTGGCGATCGTCACCTACGACGGGCGGATGATCGACGCCGCCGGCCAGCTCGGACTCCCCACCGCCACGCCGGTCTGACCCGCGATGTCCGTCGATCCCCGCCGGATCGAACCGTGCCCGCGTGTGTGTGACATGCGCATGGCTCGTGTCAACGTGTACCTGCCGGATGATCTCGCCAGCGCGGCGCGGCGGTGCGGGACTGAACGTGTCCGCACTCACGCGGGACGCGGTTCGACAGGCGCTCAGCGCTCGCCGGACGGATGCGTGGTTGAGCCAGTTGCTGGCGATGGTGGGCCCGGAGGCGGAGCTGCTGCAGATCTGAGCGTGGCGACGGTCACTCCTGGCCGGCTGATCCGGCGTCGGAGTCGGGCGAACCTGCGCCGATCTCGAGCGTGCCGGCCTCGCTGAGGCGGATCAGCTCCGGCGCGCGGATGGACTGGACCACGGCCGGCTCCCAAAGGAACGAGCCCGAGTTCACCACCCGCGCCCGGTAGCGCAGCGTCTGGACCGGCCTTTTGGGGTTGGGCCACACGCACCAGCTGACCTGCTGGCCGGAGATGCTCCAGGGCTGCTGACCGACCGGTGCATCCCCGTTCTTCGTCGAACGCTGCCGCCAGGACATGCCTTCGCGCAGGGGTGCCAGGCCCGACGGCGCCACCTCGGTCACGAGGTAGCAGTCATCCAGGGCGGCAGGCCCAAGGCCCACCGTGAGCGTCACATCGACAAGGTCGGACGACCGGATGACCCCGGCCGGGCTGACCGTGCGGCGCAGCACCATGGCCTCATCCTCGGCGATGCCGCCGGGGTCCAGCGGTTCGCGCCACGAGCTGGCCACGCCCAGCGAGCCGGTCAGCGGCGACAGTCGCAGTGCCTCCCGCTGTGGCGCGGTGAGCGTCAGCTGATGCTGCTCGCCCGCGTCGAGCTCGACCGTCTGCGGCTCGCCATCGAGCTGCCAGCTGAAGCTCGCCGCCGCCGCCGGCGTCCGTTCCATGACGCGCGAGATGTAGGCGATGCGCTGCAGGTTGGCCAGCGTCTCCGGGGGCGGGTATTCCGCTACATAGGCATCGGCCGCCTCGGCCACGGCATCGTCACCCACGCCCGCGGCCAGGATCGAGAGCAGCGCGGTCAGCTCCGCGCTCCGCTGCGCGGGCCGGTCGTCCTCCTCGTCCCACAGTCGCACCCACGGACCCAGCTGCTGACCGTAGCGCGCCAGCAGCCCCCGCTCCAGCTCCAGCGCCCCGGCCTCATCACCGGCAGCAGCCAGGCCGATGCCGAGCAGCAGCCGCTCGTAGACGGTGAGCCCCTCGTCGTCGAGGTACCCCTGCAATGACAGCAGGGCATCGTCACCCAGCACCGCGCGCCCCACGCTCGCCTGCAGCTTCCGCTCGCGCGAGACGTTGCGCCGCCGATCGAGGTCGCGGAAGCCTTCCAGCAGGGCGGCGCGGTCGACCGCGTCTGGTGTGGCGATGGCCACCAGCAGCGACAGCGACTCACTGCTGCTCGAGTAGGGCAGCAGTGCGATGAGACCATCGAGCGCCTGGAACTGCCGGCTCTCGAAGGCTCCGCCCGGCGCGTCGCCCGCCTCCTCGCCGAACGTGCGATCGAGCAGCTGCCGAGCCTGGCCGGCGGCCAGGGCCTGGTCGGCACGCGGTCCGGCGGACCACGCCAGGTCGACGAGATCGGGATAGAAGCGGCCGCGGCCGGCATCGCTGATCACGATCGTGGTCAGGCCATCACCGCCGGGCACGGCCTGGCCATCGGCCAGGGTGGTGTGTGCCGCGCGGCCCTGCTCGAGCCGCGAGCGGCGGACCTCGATCTGGCGGGTCAGGCGGTCATGCAGCTCCACGCCATCGACATCGGCCACGGCATCGAGCGTGACCGCGTGGCGCCCCTCCGCGAGCGGCGGCAGGGCGATGCCGGCCGTCTTGAAGGCCATGCCGTCGACCCGCGTCGATCCCAGGTCCAGCGAGGGTGCGCTGAGGGTGAATGTCACCGGCGTATCGGCGCGCAGCCCGGGGCCGTAGGCTCGCAGGCGCAGCCTGGGCGTATCGCCGACCACGAACTCGCGGGCCGTCACCAGCTCGGCGAAGAACGGCAGCCCGACCGGCACCAGCGTCGTCGCCTCGCCCGCCTCCACTCGCTCGCTCACCGCGGTCGCGCTCACGCGCCACGACGTCAGGTCGTCGGAGACATCGAAGCGCACGCGCCCTTCGCCGTCGGCATCGGTCTCGATCTGCTCGAAGAGCACCCAATCGCGGAAATCGTCCCGGCCACCGCCGGCGGTGTCCCCCTCACCACCACCCACGTCCATGCCCACCGGCAGCCCCGAGGGCAGCAGGTGCGTGGCATAGGTGCGGATGGTGCCCGACCAGACGGGCCGGTAGAGCTCTTCGAGCGGCGCGAGGTCGAAGGCCAGGTCCATGGCATAGAGCTTCTCGTCCACCGCCCGCAGCACCACGCTCGCCGGCACGCCCTCGCCGTCCTGGCCGATCGTGCGAACCGCCAGCTCGACGGTCTCGCCGGGCGCGTAGCGCTCGCGATCGGGCGACAGCTCCACCTCCAGTCGCCGGCTCTGGGCGTCCAGGCTGACCCCCAAGCCGCCCGGCACCGGGATGTACGTCGTGCCCGTGAAGCGCACCGCTCCGATGTCGACCGAGGGTGCGTCCGACGGTTCGAAGGTGAACGAGTGGACCGGGGAGCGCTGCACCGTCGCCTCCTGCAGCCCCGCCTGGCCGAGCAGGAAGAGATAGCGGTTGGCACCGCCGGTGGGCTGCGGCTCGGGGCCCTGTCGCAGCTCCA
Source organism: Anaerolineae bacterium (assembly GCA_035464455.1). Lineage (GTDB taxonomy): Bacteria > Chloroflexota > Limnocylindria > Limnocylindrales > CSP1-4 > JAFMJV01. Next base: position 21,986 of record DATHSE010000171.1, read on the forward strand.
CCGCGTAGGTCTCGCCTTCCGCGACGGTGATGCGCCACGGCATCTCGTCGGAACCGGCCAGCGCCAGGTAGGCCCGCTGCTCCTCGGTCTCCGGCCACGGGCGCCACGCGTCGCGAGTCAGGCGCGTCGTGCGGCCGGCGGGGTCGAGCGTGGTCAGTGACACCTCGTAGGCGCGATCGGCCAGGGCCGGCGCGATCAGCGTGAAGGCGCCATCCGGCCCGCTGACCAGCTCCTGCGGCGGGAACCGACGTCGTTGGGCGTCGTAGCGATAGATCGGCACGACCTTCTTGGCGATGAAGTCATAGACCGTGCCATCCTGTCGGCGGACCCACTCGGTCTCGGTGATGCGCGCGGTCACCTGCGCATCCGGGACCGGCGCTCCGCGTGGGTCGAGCCGGTGATGGATGTCCTTCGCGATCTGCCGCTCGAGCCGCTCCAGGTCGACCTCGTGCACCGTCCCGCTGACCCGGATCTCAGCGCCGGCGCGTCTCACCTGTGCGTCGAGGTAGCGCGAGCTCGGCAGCACCACGATACCGGTGCCGGCGTCGACCCGGCCCTCCTCGGCCCGCCGCGGCCGGGCTCCGATCGACTGGTGCGCGAGCTGCTCGACGCGGTTCCCCGCGCGGGCCGTGAGGCGCGCCACCGCCCGACCGGAGGCATTGGTGATGGCCGTGCGCTGTTGCCCTACCGACGAGATGGTGAGCGGCGTGCCCGGGACCGCGGTGCCGTCGAAGAAGGTGGCGGCGACCGACACGCGCACGTTCTCGCCGGCCAGGAAGGCTCGGCGGTTGGTGCTGAGGTCGAGCCGGTAGGCGGGCTTGACGATGTGGATGATGTTCACCCACGTCTCCCCCACGGACTCACCGCCGGCCGTGACGTCGATGCGGTAGCTGCCCAGCGGCAGCTCCTCGAACGAGAGCGAGCCGCTGTAGACGCCGTTGGGCGACGGGCGCACGCTGGCCGTGGCGATGGCGGGCGGCGGCGTGGCGTCTGCCCGGTAGCTGTCCCAGTCGGTCCGCAGGTGCAGCTCGACCGCTTGGGGGACCGAGCCGTCGCGGCGATCGCGGAACATGCCCCAGACGTTGATGCTGTCGCTGCTGCGATACCCGCTGCGGTCGGTGTAGAGGAACGACCAGGCCAGGTCCCACGGCTGCAGCTGCCGACCCCAGCTCTCGATGTTGGGCGACGTCCAGGAGGCACCGCCGAAGGGCAGGTAGACCGCGGCGTCGTCGCTGCGAACGAGCACCAGCGGTGCCGGTTCTTCGGCCGCCAGGGCATCGGGCGTCGGGGCCTGCAGGATGCCGCGGGCGTCGGTCCGGCCCAGCACTGGGCCGCCCACGAGGCGGACCTGCGCGTCGTGCACCGGCGAGCCGGTGCTTACGTCGTTGACCCAGACCAGCGACGAGGTGGTGGTGACGTGCGCGTACGCCGAGAGGTCGCTGACCTGCAGGATCAGCTGCGAGCCCGGGCCCGAGCCGTCGCGCGCGGGGATGACGAGGACGTACCAGCCGGCCGACAGGGGTGTCTCGAGCGTGAGCGCGCGCCGCTGCCGGTCCCAGGGATCGAGCGACTGCAGCGTCGCCTGCTGGGAGCCGAGCCGCTGCATGCCCTCGGTGTCGATGACGTGCTCGCGATAGGGCCACCGGTCGCCGCTGCGAACAGCACTGAGCGACGATCCCACCGCCTCGAGCGAGCCGAAGCGGAAGACGTCGACGGCAACGCGCTCGATCGCCTTGCCCCGCGTGTAGACCTCCACGATGGCCGGCTCGCCCGGTCGCGTCTCTGCCACCCGGCCGGTGAAGGCCGCCGCCGGCCGGACACGGGCCTGCCCGGCGCGCCGCGTGGCGAACTCGACGACGGTGTCGCGCGTCGTGCGCGTGCGGGGATCGCTGGTGCCGACACCGGCGCTGAGCGTCACGCGGTAGACGGTGTCCTCCTGCAGCGGGCTGCGTGGGATGAACGAGAGCACCCGGCCGCGCCGCTCGAAGCGGCCCTTGACCGGCGGCTCGATGGAGAACGCGCGCTCCGGATGAAGCACGCCGTCACGGTCGAAGGTCAGCTCGATGCCAGTGGTGGGCGGAACGTCGCGGCGGTGATGACGAGGCAGCGTCTCGACGACCGCGACCGGGGTGCGCACGTGGAAGGACCATGCGCCCAGGCGCGCGCCGTCGCTGCCGGTCAGGCTGAAGGAGAGCTGGGAGCCGGGTTCCAGTGGCTGCTGCGGCCGCAGCTCCGCGACCGTGGGGTCCGCCCCTGCGTCGACCGACAGCTCGATGCCCGGATCGACGACCAGCAGCTCCGCGAGCGCACCGGCAGGACCGGCGCCGTCGCTGATGAGGTGGAAGGTAGCGTCGACCGGGATGCCGGTCTCGTCGACCTCGGACGGTTCCAGCTCGACGAGCCGCTCCGGGACGGGCAGCTCCACGCGGCCCCAGCCCTGGCCCGGGTCGGTCGCGGCGAGGAGCGGTCCGGGCAGCGCGGACATCGGCAGGCTGGCGATGAGCGCGAGCACCAGCGATACGGCAAGCGTAGTCGGGCCCCGGTGAGAACGAGATCTCCGGTGGACCGACAACACAGCTCCCTGCGCGCTCGTGCGGACCGCTTGACTCCTGCCTGAGGGTGAACCGTCCTCTCATGCCGCGCAAGTGCCGGACGTCCCGGCCAAGCCTGCTCGAACTCCCCTCAGCCGCCTCGCAGCCGCTCCGCCAGCACACGCGGCGCGATGACCACGAGGTGTGTGGTCGCGCGTGTCAGACCCACGTACAGCAGCTCATCCAGCCGGGCGCCATCCTCGGGCAGCTCGCAGAGCACGATGACCTCACGCTCCAGCCCCTTGAAGCGACGGATGGTCTCGAAGAGCACCACGTCGTCGGGCTCGTCCGGGACTCGCTCGGGCGGTAGTCCCCTGGAACGGCCCTCGTCATCGAGCGCCTCGTTCCAGAGCACGAGATTGCCGAAGCGTCGGGCGCGCCAGACGTCACTGGCGCCGGCCGAACGACCCGACAGCACCGCGATGCGGAAGGCGGGCACTTGCTCCTCCACGCTGAGCCGGTGCAGGGTCTTGCGCAGCGCCTCCACGGTGGCCGCGCCGGGCTCCGCGTCGATGATCTCGGCCGGCAATCCTTCATCGCGGTAGACCTCGATGTCGGCGGCATCGTCGCGGAAGCGCGAGGCCAGGCGTGCCACCGCGGGAGGGTTGCGATGGTCCTCGAACAGCTCCAGCCGCTCGAGACCAAGCTGATTCACGACATCGGGCCGGAACAGCGCCTGGGCCGGATCGTGGAAGACCCAGAAGACCCCCTGATCGGTATCGACCAATAGCAAGGCTAACGACTCCAGCCAGCCCAGCGTGAAGTCCTGCCCCTCGTCCACGATGACAGCGTGGTAGCGGGCGTCCGGATCGTTGCCGATGGCGGCGTCAAGCGCATCGGGTAGCGCCTCGTCCCACCACTCACGCGGGATCGGCACGGGCCGGGCCGGCAGCGTGCCGGCCCTCGTCCCCAGCAGCTCGCACAGCCGGTGGAAGGTCGTGACCGTGAGGCCGGCGGGGGCCTTGGCGTCGGCCAGGTCGCGCTGCATCGTGGTCGCCAGCCGCTGGTTGAAGCACACCAGCAGCGTCCGATACCCCTCGGCCGCCAGCCGTCGCGCGCGCTCGGACGCGAGCATGGACTTGCCGCTGCCCGCCGGCCCCACCACCTCCACCTGGCGCAACGACCTCCATTGGTTGAGGATGCGCGACTGCATGCGGCTGGCAGCCACCAGGGCCGCGCGATCGTCCGCGATGCGTCCCCGCACGAGTCGACGCAGCGACACGGTCGGCCGCAGCAGCGCATCCACCAGCCGCACACCCTGCTCGCCGAGTGGCCGCCGAGCGCCCGCGCCATCGCCGGTCCAGTAGTCGAAGACGTGATCCAGCCAGCGCTGGATGCCGTCGACGGTCTCGAGCGCATGGGCATCGAGCACCAGGTCCGTCGGCGCCTCGAGCCCCAGCAGGGCATGTCCGCGCGGCAGGCTGCCGAGGTCGACATCGGGGAAGGCGACGGCATGACCGGCGAGCGGATCGAGATCGCGAGGCCAATCGGGCAGGTCCAGGAGCTTGGCACGCAGGAAGTGCTTGCTGTCTTCGGCCTGCTTGAAGGGCGACTGCTTCAGCGTGATGGGGCCAAGGTGCCAGCGGCCATCGTGATCGAGCGATGGCTCACCGGCCTTCACCTCCAGCACTAGGAGCCCGTGATCGGGATGGGTGATGACCGCGTCCGCTTCGCCGTCGCGTGCCGGTCCGTTGTAGCGCACGGGCCCGGTCCAGCTGACGTTGACGTAGATGCGGTAGGCAGGCTCCGGCAGCGCCGCCCGCAGCCGCTGCTCGACCCGCCGTTCGGCATCCGCTCCGCGTGTCATGCGCCGAGTCTGCCCGCCGAGATGGGCGCGCGCAACGGGCGTGAGGTCCTGGGTGCGTGCCGGCCGCTACGGTCGAGCCCGTGGCCCCCCGCCGGCTCAGTGGCGCCCCGTCGTATCAGTGGCCGATCTTGGTCAGCAGGCGATGACCCGCTCCGTTGGACTCGCTCGTGCCGTCGCCGGTGTCCGACCTGGGCAGGCCCCAGGGATCGGAGATGCCGGTATCGTCCTTGTTCTCGGGTGCGTCGTACTCGTCCGGCTCGACGCTCGCCTCGTCCGGCTCGACGCTCGCCTCGGCCGACTCTGGCGTCTCTGCCTCGACCATCTCCGGCACTTCGAGCTCGGCATCCGCCTGGGGCGCATCGGCTGCGGCTTCCACGTCGCCAGTGCCGCCCGCCCTCGCGAGTGCCTCGGCAGCCTTGGCGGCAGCCGTCGTGCCCAGGTCCACGTCGGCGCTGGCGAGCGCCACGTGCGGCACCACGATGGCCTCGCTGTCGCCGCGCCACACGGCCAGCTCGACCACCACCAGCGGCAGATGATCGGCCAATGCCTGGAGCGTGGTGCGATACCGATCGCCGGTGCTCTCGGTGACGAGCACCGCCACGTGTGTCTTGTCGGGATGCCGAACGCGGTTGCGGGCCCAGTTGTCGAGCAGCTGGAAGCCGTGCGATGCCTCCATCTCGCCCAGCCGGACGTCCACGCTGAAGCATCGCTCGTCATCGGTAGCCACGAACGAACGGTCATCGTCGTCGCCCGCGCCGTCGGTGACCTCCATCTCGCCCAGGCCCATGCGGCTGGGCTGCTCCTTGAGCCAGCCCTGCAGCCAGGCCTCGTCCTTGCCCAGCTCGCTCACGGTGGACACAGCACCGGAAACGATCGTTGGGGTCGTCATCGCTTGCTCCTCGCACTCAACAGGCACGGCCCTGGCGAGGGTGCCGGGCACGACTCTGGTGAGTACACCGCGGCGCGTGCTCCCGCACCACAGGGCCGATGGTCCGCCCCCCGATGGACCGACCGGAGCCCAGACGCACCGACGGAAGTCGCCGCCTGTGTCACGATTGGTGCCTCCCCCGTGGCAAGTCGCCCGCGTCCGCCCCTGCTCCCGCTCCCGAAAGGAGCCCTCGATGTCCGCCGCTTCCAGGTCCACCTCCACCGCAGTGCCTGCCAGGGCTCCCAAGCCCACCAAGGCCACGGGTGCCAGCAAGGCCACCGACGCCGGCAAGGCCACGGGTGCCACCAAGGCCACCGGCGCCACCAAGGCCGGGAAGCCGGAACCGGCGGGCAGCACGTCCAGCCATCCCGGCGGCGAGCCGTCGCGACGAGGAGATCGACCGCAGCAGTCGGGCGGCCCATCCGCGGTGACTGCGCTCGAGATCGTCCGCCCGCTCATCCGCGTACGCCAGATGCGCGAGTTCACCAGCAAGCGGGTGACGAACGCGGAGCTGGAGGCGATCACGGAGGTCGCGCGCTGGTCGGGTAGCAGCCGCAACGAACAGTCCTGCCGCTTCATCACGCTGCGCGACAGGGATGTCATCGGAAAGATCGCCGAGATGGGCCTGCCGCAGACGCGTGGCCTGCGTACAGCTGCCGTCGCGGTCGCCATCGTCGAGCCGGAAGAGCCCGAGCGTGGCCTGTCGCGTGCGTTCGACAACGGCCGTGCTGCCGAGCGCATGCTCATCGCCGCCAGCATGCTGGGCCTGGGCGGCGGCATCTCGCGCGTACGTGCTGACGTCCGCGACGGCATCAACGAGCTGCTGGATCTGCCCGCCAATCGGTCGGTTCGGACGATCGTGGCCATCGGCCACCCAACCGACGAGGCACTGGCCCCCAAGTCGCGTCCGGGTACCGCGCGCCTGCCGCGCGAGCAGGTCATCTTCGACGGGTGCTGGCCGGGGCCGGGGGCGCGATAGTCGCCGCCGACGGGGACTCGACGAGCAGGAACTCGGTCAGATGTCCGGCTGGGGCCCGGTAGGCGGGATGGGCGCGGCCGAGAAGGCCTGCTCCTGCGCAGGACCGCGTCTGGAGCCGAGATTCCGAGCGTGGATGTGGAGTCTCAGCCGCGCCACTGGGCGCCGGTGTGCGCTCCGTGCCCGGCGACTGGTCGTCTAACGGGCCCCAGGCGGACATCTGGCCAGAAGCCTTACCCGGCCGTTGGGCGCGGGTCGCGGCGGCCGCGCGGTCACGCTCCCCAGGCCGCTGCCAGGCCGGCCGTCACGGCGCGTTCGACCGCGGCGCTGACGCTGCCGAAATCGGGACGCCGTTCGGCCGTGGCTTCATCGATGTACAGACCGCGTCGAACCTCGACCATCACCGAGCGTACGCGCCGCTCGCGACCGTAGGCGCCGCTGGGCACGAACGTGCCGGCGAAGGGCGAGTCACGCTCCACCCTGAAGCCCTCGGCCGCGAAGGCCGCCGTCATCGCGTCTGCCAGCGCGCGTGGGGTGTGGGTGGCATCGGTGCCGATGCAGATATCCGGCCGCCCCGGCGCCCGGTCGAGCTCGCTCGGCAGCGGCACCGACGGAAAGGAGTGGCAGTCGAGCACGGTGCAGTCGCCGTACGCCTCGAGCATCTCGTCCACCAGCGCGTCGAGGGCAGCGTGATAGGGGCGATAGAGCGCGGCGATGCGCCGCTCACGCAGCATGGGGTCCGGCTCGCGCAGCAGCTGGCCCTCCGTGCCGCGCCAGTAGACGACGCCCTGGCCCTGCGCCGCCATCGGCTCGAGCGCGTCGTCGAGGAAACGCTCGGGATCGAACACCAGGCGCGACAGACGGTTGACAAAGCTCGTGACACCGTGCGTCGTGAGCGGTGCGAAGAGGTCATCGGTATGCCAGTCGGTCAGCCGCAGGAGCTCGACACGCAGCGCATCATCAGGGAGCAGGATCTCGGCGCGGACCGCGCCGGGGATGAGGGTCGACGCGTGCGGCACGTGCGCCACGACGGGCACCCTCGGACCGAGGGGCCCGACGACCTCGAACGCTGGTTGTCCCATGATTGGCGTCACGCTCTCAGTGTCACGAGGAAGGGCGGTGGTGTCGGGCTCGCCGACCACCCCGTCAGGCTCTCGACGCCGATCTCCCAGGGCGCGCCGTAGGCGGTAGCTGGGGTCGTAGAGCCACGAACCCGGCATCGGACCTCGTGCTTGCCCCGGGCACTGTGCCACACAGCTGGCAGACACGGCAGCGACGATCCCCGCGCGACCTCGAACGAGGCCGCGCCGCGCCGCACGTCATCTCGGTCGACGGCCGGGCCTTCGGCTGGCGGACGACCGTTACGCTCCGGCGCAGGAGACCTGGCTACGGCGCAGGAGACCTGGCTACGACGCAGGAGACCTGGCTACGACGCAGGAGATGGCGTGGCACCATCGGCCGGACGCTCGAAGTGCCGGTGGCGACGGCGTCGAACAGCAGCGAAGGAGAACGATGGCCCGACTCACGCGGATGCTCAGCGTGCTCCTATGCGCGCTGGCGCTAGCGCTCGTCCAGGTGGCGGTCGCGGCTCAGGACGTCCCGGCGCCGACACCACCGGCTGACGGCGAGCTGGCGTGGGTGGTCGCTGTCGTCGACGGCGACACCATCCGGGTCGACCGGGGCAGCGGCATCGCCGAGCGGCTGCGCTACATCGGCATCGACACGCCCGAGACCGTCCATCCCGAGGTCCCGGTGGAACCGTGGGGTCCGGAGGCAGCCGCCGCCAATGCCGACCTTGTGGCCGGGAAGCAGGTGCTCCTGGAGCGGGACGTCAGCGAGGTCGACCGCTTCGAACGACTGCTGCGCTACGTCTGGGTGGAGACGCCGGGCGGTTGGCGCATGGTCAACGCGGAGCTGGTCGCCCTCGGCCTGGCCGAGGCACGCGCCTACCCACCTGACACCCGGCACCACGAGTACCTGCGCGGGATGGAGGAGGCAGCGAGGCGGGCTGGGGCCGGCCTTCACGGCTCGCACCCCCAGGCGTCGGCCACGCCCGAGCCCGCCACGGAGGCGTCCGGGCTCCTCGACCGGCTCCTCGACCTCCTCCTCGGCGACCGCTAGCCCAGATCAGCATGCAGCGTGATGGCCTGATCGTCCGCAAGGAGGTGATGCGTGTACGGGAGGCGAGAGGCCGATGTGAGAGATGACCGAGGGTAGACGAGCGAGGGGAGAGCTGACCGATGGGAGACGAGATGACTGAGACCATGACGAGCGCGGCCGGGACGCCGGTGACCGTGTACCACGATGCCGACGCCCTGGGCGAGGCGCTGGCGCGCGAGATCCTCGCCGGCATCGCCGCCGTCCCCGCAGGAGGACGCTACCTGCTGGGCTGTCCCGGCGGTCGCAGCCTGCGTTCGACCTACCAGGCCATCGCGCGCCTCGTGCCGGCCGATGCGGACCTGCGCCAGCTCATCATCGTGATGATGGACGAGTACGTGGTGGGCACGCCTGGCGCGCTTCGAGCCGCCGAGCCTGCGGCCCACTTCTCCTGCCAGGGCTTCGCGCAGCGCGAGATCGTGGGCCCGATCAACGCGGCCGTCACGGCCGGTCACGGCATCCTGCCAGAGCAGGTCTGGGGCCCCGACCCGTCAGATCCGGCTGCCTACGACCAGCGCATCGCCGAAGCCGGCGGCGTTGAGCTCTTCCTCGCAGCCAGCGGTGCGGGCGATGGCCATGTCGCCTTCATGGCGCCGCCGGCCGACCTTGGCGGCAGCAGCACCGTGTTGGCGCTGGCCGAGCAGACCCGCCGCGACAACATGGCCACCTTCCCCGAGTTCCGCACCCTCGACGACGTGCCGCGCTACGGCGTCTCGGTGGGCCTGGGCACGATCGCCGGCCTTTCACGCCACGTCGCCATGGTCCTCCTGGGGGCGGCCAAACAGGCCAGCGCGCGGCGCATCCTCGCTGCCCGCGACTTCGAGCCTGACTGGCCGGCCACGTTCATCCACCGCTGTCCAGATCCGCGCATCCTGCTCGACAGGGCGGCTGCCGGGAGCGACTGACGGCTTCGGCGCCTCCCCGCTGCGCGTGCCGGTCACCCAAGGCTTGCGCCCGCGCAGCTCGACACGCGACCGGGACCGGGTCGTCGATGCCCATCGGCGCAGCACGGCTTCGCCAATCGGGCTAGCCTGAGCGAATGAGCGCCGGCAACGTCCTGCCTCGCCTGGCAACCGCGGCCCTCTCGGCTGCGCTGGCCCTGTCGCTCTCCGTCCCGCCCGCGACGCTGGCCACGGCCACCGATCCGGAGCTGATCGTGACGTTGGAGCTGCCCACGGGGGACGTCGACTACGATCTCGAGCTGGGCAGGTTGCATGTCTTCGATGAGGAGGACACGCCCTTCGTCGTGTCGGTCATCGACGGCTGCAGCGTGAACGACCACCTGTGGGTCGCTGGAGCCGGCCTTTCGGGCATCCCGGTGCCGCTGACGGTCCGCGACCTGCGGAGTGGCAGAAGTGCGCGCACCGTCCTGCCGGCGTACGAGCCCGGCGTTCCCATCGGCACCGTCATCGAGCCGGAGGCGTTGCCCGTCTGCGGCGACGACCCGCCGGGTGGCCTGCCGGCCCTATCGGGCACGGCCACTCTTACCTCTGCCGATGGTCGCGGCGACGACTATCCGGTCTCCATCTTCGTGCGCTCCGACGGCAGCGAGGATGGCTATCGTCGCCTCGTCCGCGGTGGCTCGTCGTTCCCCATCATCAGCAAAGGCTCGCCCGTCGTCGCCGTCGACGAAAGCGTCGTCTACGACGAGCTGGTGTTGCTGGCCGAGGGTCGCACGCCGCGCAAGATCGAGGGCGTCGTCTTCCGCGGTGCGGAGGGGATGTTGCCGGATCGGGCTCGCCTCGAGCGGGTCCTCAAAGGCATCGACCGCTCTCGTGTCCGGCGCGCCTTCGAGACAGCCAAGAACGTGCGCGTGCCGCAGGGGCTCATCGATGAGCTGGGCCTCACCGGCGTGGATCAGATCCACCACCTCAGTCTCGATCTCGACACTCTCGGTGCCGACGCTTACCTGGCCAAGGCGGGCTGGATCCGGGAGCGGGGACGGCCCATAGAGCCGCCGGTGCCGGTCGATGCCCGCTTCAGCGTGAAGACCGCGCGCGCCAGCGGCGAGACGGAGGAGATCCCGCTGGTCGGGCCGCTCGTGGGCAGTGAGGCGGCAGGCCGGTTGTGGGAGCATCGCTCCGCTGGTGTCCTGGTGCAGATCATCGATGCCTGCGACCTGGGCGGCTCGTTCTGGACGCTCGCCGGTGCCGCGACCGACGAGCCGCTTGAGCTGGTCATCACTGACACCCAGTCCGGTGGCACCGCCACCTATCTGCTGTGGACCGACCGGGAGGATGTGTCCCGACTCTCCGATAGCGCCTCCTTGACGGGATGCCCCTGACGGGTTGCTATTGCCGGCTTTTGCCCCGGACGGTTTGCCCCGGACGGTCTCGATACTTTCGGAGCTGTGACGACCACCGTGGCACGGGTATCCTGTGCTCATGGGAAAGGCCAGATGGTGGGTCTGCTCCGACTGCAAGAGCCTGAACGATCTGCCCGCCAACCGGTGCTACAAGTGCCGCGTCGAGAAGCCCGCCAACCCGAGGCTCATCGACGATCAGTACAGCGATGTTGGCAGCACCCAGGCACGCGTCGGCATCACGGTCGACCTCTCCAAGCTGGCTGAGCTCACCTCGCCCGACCCCCTCGAGACCGCCAGGGGGGGTGGGGTCATCGAGGCCTTTCACCCGCAAGACGCGCCATCGACCAAGACCGAGGCCCCGACCAGCCGAATGTCCGACACGGGCTGGCCTCCGAGCCGGCCCGATCGCTCGACCTCGCCACGACCGCTCCGGGATCCGACGCCGCGCAGCATCGCCGAGGTCGGCAACCGACCGTGGGCTGACGCACTGCCACCGGCTCCCCCACGACCGGCCGCGCCAGCGGCTCCACCACCGGACCACGCGGCTCCACCACCGCCAGCGGCTCCACCACCGCCAGCGGCCTACGCAGCGACCCCACCGCCACCGGGCCCACTCCCGCACCCAGGGCTCCCACCGCCACCGCCGGGTGCCCCGCCCCGCTCCGCATATCCCCCGGCGCCCGGATACCCTCGACCTCCCGGGTTCGCACCGCCATCCGGCGCACCGGGGAGTCCGCATGCTCCGCACCCGGGCGCCCCGACCTGGCCGCCAGCACCGCGGCCAGCACCGCCACCGGCGGCGCGTGAGCCCGAGGAGTAACCGCACGGGACCGGACTCGGCGAGCCCATGACCGTCTGGCCCTGGGGCCGCCTGCGAGAATCGGACGGCGCCGGTACCCTCTCCACTTCGACATGCCACTTCGCCGTGCCGTCGCGTTCGCCCAGGCGCTGACGCTGATCATGCTGCTCCTGCCTGGGCCCGGACCGGCTGCCCCGGCGCTGGTGAGCGCTGCCTTCCAGCCAGCCGAAGACGAAGCCGTCAACGTCTTCGACGCCGCCGGCAAGGGCATCGGGTGCCAGGCGGGCACGCGCAAGTACAAGGGGCCCGGACTGCCCAAGGACCCACCCTGGCCGCCGGGGGCGGAGCCCACCCCCAGCCCGGAGCCGACGGCCGAGCCCTCCGCTGCTCAGCCGACCGCCGAGCCCTCCGCCGACCCTCCGGCCGAGCCCGACGACTCAGCCTTCTCGCTCTCCACGGCCGACCTGCTCATGGTGCAGGCCGAGCTCGAGCCCGCGCTGCCCGATGCCCCGGCCAGCCAGAGGTCGAGTCTGCTCCCCGGCATCGACGTGAGCCACCACAACGGTGACATCGACTACACCAGGGTCAGGGACGCCGGCCACCGCTTCGTGTTGATGAAGGCCACCCAGGCCATCGACTTCATCGACCCCAGGTTCACCACCAACCTGGCACGGGCACGCGCAGCGGGCCTGGCCGTGGGCGCGTACCACTTCTTCGACTACACGCTCGACGGCCGCTCACAGGCCGACCACTTCCTCGATCGCGTGGAGGCCGCGGGTGGCATCGATGACGCGCTGCCACCGGTGGTCGACGTGGAGTGCTGGGCACCCATCGGCGCCTCCATCCACGCGGTCTCGGCTACGCGCCTGCGTGACTTCGTCGATCGCGTGTACGAGCGCACGGGTCGCCTGCCCATGGTCTACACCTCGGTGTTCATGTGGCGCGAGGTCGTGGGCAACGCCGAGGGCTTCGAGGACCTGCCGCTGTGGGCCGCCTGCTGGGGTTGCGACGAGCCGCCTTCGCTGGCGCCGGGCTGGGACGACTGGGCCTTCTGGCAGACCGGCCTGACCCGCATCCCCGACGTCGGCCGCCTCGACCACAACTACTTCGGCGGCCGCGGCAGGGACCTCGAGGCGCTCAAGCTGCGGCCGTTCAGCATCGAGGGTGGCGCCCTAGCGACGGCGGCGGAGCGCGTGGAGCTCGATCTCGGCGGGCGCGTCGGCAGCCATATCCGCACCTCACCCGACGGCGAGACCTGGTCCAGCTGGGTCCGCATCCGATCGACGCCGACGGCCGAGCTGCCGTCCGCAGAGGGGGAGTACACCATCTTCGCGCAGCTCCGCAACGGGACGGACCTTGAGTCCCCCGTGCTGAGCGACAGCATCATGGTCGACCTTACCCCGCCGCAGATGGCAGCACCGATGGTCTCGCTGCGCACGGGCGAGCTGGGGGAGGGGACAGCCAGCCTGCCCGTGATGGTCAGCTGGGAGGCGCGGGATGACGTTGCCGGGCTGTCGGACGCGTCGGTCCTGGCCGACTGCGGTGAGGTCGGCACGCAGCGCAGCAACGCCCCCGCCGCTGCCCCGCCCGGCGAGGCGGCGGTTCAGGAGGTGCCGGCGTCGCTGCTCCCTGACGCCGACTGCGACATCACCGCCATCAGCCGTGATGGCGCCGGCAACTCCGCGCGCGCCAGCAGTGACGAGGCGGTGACGCTGACGCTCCACGATGAGGCCACGGCCATCGCCGGCGAGCAGGTCGGCGTCATCGCCAGTCGCGGCCCCGACGGCGGCCGAGCGGTCGTGCTGCTCGACGGGGAGGCAGTGGGGCTGGTGGACCTGTATGCGCCGGAGGTGAGCGGGCCGGAGGTCGTGTTCGTTGCCGACCTGGCCGACGGCGTTCACTCCGTCGAGCTCGAGCCAACGGGCACGGCCGATGCGGCGTCGGCCGGCAGCGCCGTCGTCGTCGACGGCTATGTCACCCTCGCGCGTCAGGCCAGCAGCGCATAACGCATGAGCGGGATGCTGCGTCCGGGCAGCAGCTGGGAGGGTGACATCCCCACCCGCTCGGCGCCAAGGCGCAGGTAGAAGGACTCGGCGAACGGATCGCTCTCGAACTCCATCACGCCGGCGCCCCATTCGCGCGCGACGCTGGCAGCACGTAGGAACAGCTGCCGACCGACGCCCTGCCCCATGGCATCGGGATCGACGAAGAGGTCCTCGAGGAAGGCCAGCTCGGTGAGGCGCCGCAGCCGGTAGAAGCCGAGCAGTCCGGTGCTGCCTTCCAGCACCTCGACCTGCTGGTCACCGGCCAGCAGGTCATCCGGGACGCACGTCAACGCCGGCGTCATGGTGGCCATGAACGCCTCGTCGTAGCCCCAGTGTCGCTTGGAGCGTAGCGTCAGGCTGGTGATGGCCTCGGCATCGCCCCGCCGGGCGCGGCGCAGGTGAGCACGCCGAGACGTCACCCGACCTCCTTTCCGTGCTGCCGTGCAGCTCTGCACCGCGTGCAGCCGTGCACCCGTGCTACTAGCGGCTCCTGCCCTTCTTCGTCCAGTGTGGCTTTGACTGCCTTGCCCAGGGCGGACCGGACTGCCGGCGCAGGATCACCCACAGGCCCAACACACCCAGCACCGCGACGCCGAAGAAGACGAGCCCGGCCAGCCGCAGCCCGCCGCTCGACGCACCATTGTTGATGAGCGAGACGATCTCCGACGACTTGTCGATGACCACGTCCACCCGGCCTTCGATGGCCGCGTCCTTGGCCTGCTGGAGCGGCCCTTCCACGTCGACGCCCCACAGGCCGAAATCGGTGAGCAGATCGCGGTCGTCCTTGACGGCGTTATCGGCGCGGTTGATGTAGTCGGCAGCGTTCTTCCACTTCTCGGCCGTGTCGGCACCTCCCTGCAGCTCCTCCAGGCTCTGGGCGTTCTCGAAGCCCTCCCTGGCGCGCTCCAGCGCCCTGAACTCGGCCCAGGCCTGGTCGGCCTTCCAGGCTTCGTCCACCCAGCGCCGGGCGGCGTCGGCCGTGAGAGCGGCGGCGGCGAAGTCACGCGCCTCCACCGGGTCCGTCACTACTGCCGGGATCTGCCAGTCGGGCACGCGTTCGCGCAACAGCTTGAGGGCGCTACCCACCCGCTCTGCCTCTGTGCTGCGGGTCTCGGCCTCGGTCCTCAGGCTGGCCATGCCGTCGGCGGTGGTCACGGCCTCGAACTTGGGCCGGAGGTCGGTACTCAGCCGAGCCTCGGGCAGGGCGAGGTCGGCGACGCGCGCGGCTCGCACTACGGCCCGCGCATCTTCGATGATGGCGCGGCCGGCGGTGATCTGGCCAGCCTCGATGGGGTCGGTCACGGCTGCCGGGATCTGCCACTCGCCGACCTCGGTGCGCAGCAGTCCGAGGGCGCCGCCGGTCGCCTCAGCCTCACGCCGGACCTGGGCCGCCTCGGCGGCGAGGTCCTCAAGCTCGGTCTGCGTGGCGCTCTCGCGGTACCGTGAGGCGAACAGCTCCACGAGGCCGGCGGCCGGCAGGGCTGCGTCGGCAGCGCTGATGTCCCGCGCGATCTCGCGGGCCGGTGAGACGGCGGCCATGGCGTCCTCGAAGCGGCGCTCGTCGATGGCCGTGTCGATAGCGGCGGGGCGTTCCCACGTCAGAGGTAAGGCCTCCTCCAGCTGAGCCAGTGGCTCGAACAGCTCGCCGGCCTCCTCGAGCAGATCGAACGCATCGGTCCGAACGTCCTCGACCTCCTCGACGCTGGCGGCACTCTCGAAGTCCCGCTGCATGAGCGGGATGAGCCCCGCCGTCGGCAGCAGCTCGTCAGCTTCCTGGAGTGCCCTGAGGACCTCGTACGACATGTCCAGCGCCTCGGTTGCGTCGCTGAACCTCCAGTCGTCCATGGCCTTGCGCACGGCCAGCGGCGCGCCCAGGGGCGCGGCGTCGGCGAGGAACTGGTGATAGTAGGCGCGCGCGGCGGAGCGCTCGGCAAGCTGGGGGCCGTCGCTGGCGATGCCGTAGTCGTCGAGCAGGTCCTGGGCGAAGTCGAGCTCATCGAGGTTGGCGGCGAAGGCAGGGTCGGCGGCCGCGGGCACCAGGCCTCGCTCGTCGACCGCGTCAAGCCACTCGCGGTAGTCGACGCTGGGGAAGGGGACGGCCTCGGGCCCGGAGCGGCCCACGTACTTGGTTTCGCTGTCGAGCAGGGAGCCGATCACCTCGCGCCACTGCTCGGCAGGCATGCGCGCGGCGACGGCGCTGACGATGCCGCAGGCGGCGGCGTCCTGGTCGGCGATGAGCTGTTCCCAGCCCTCGTCCAGCGTGGGCCGCACGACCTGCCAGACGGACAGGTCCAGGTCGCTGGTGTTGGGCCCCGCGGGCGCGCAGACCTCGCCGCCCATGGCGGTGGCGGTCCAGAGTGCCATGCCCTCGCGCAGCCAAAGCTCCCTGAAGATGTCGGTGGTGAACCAGGCGTGCGCCAGCTCGTGGACAGGGTCCCTGGGAGCATCCTCGTCGAGCTGCACGACGCCGGGCGTGTCGTGCGCGCTGGCATAGCCGCCCAGCTTGCGCGGCGGTGCCATGCGGATGATGACCGGGGCCTCGCCGGGGATGTCGTGGCCGAGGAAGCGGTGGATGTCATCCAGCGCCGGCTTGGAGCGCGCCTCGGCGGCGTCCAGCCAGTTCGTCGCGTCGCTCCACGCCTGCAGCACGAACGGGCGGCCGGCCGGGCCGACGAACGAGCGGGGGGCGAGATCGCTCTCGCGAACACCTTCGACGCAGGAGAAGATATCGGCCGGGACGCGACTCTCCTCGGACTCGAGACGGTTGGTGCCCGACTTCTTGAGCGGCGTACCGCTCTGGGTCAGGGTCCACGCCGCATCATCGTCGACGTCGATCACGACCTTGCCCCTATCGGCGTCCTGGCCCAGCACGCAGATGTAGAAGTAGCTGCTGTCTACGCGGGCCGGCGTGCTCTCGAGGGTGGCGCGTTCCTGCCCCACCCTGGCGTCGATGGCATAGGTGAGCTCGAGCCGCTCGCGCTTGCCGGCGTCGATCTCGGGCGTCTGCACTCGGAACGTCTTCCACAGCCCGGGTGCGCCCTGGTATTTGTCGATCAGCTCGAAGGAATCTCCCAGGACGACGGGTACCGCGCGTTCCTCGACCACGATGGGCCCCCATGCCTGGGGCTGGAACGGCGATCGGTCCTTGTTGTCCAGTCTGAAGACCACTTGCACGTCGATCTTGCCCTCGCCCGGGACGACGTTGTAGGTGGTGATGAAGCTCTCGTTGAGCTCGTCGGTGCTGGCAGCGACGGGCAGGGCCATCACGATCGTGGCGACGAGCGTGAGCAGCAGGGATACGAGGGCGCGGCAGGCCCCAGACGACATGGGACGTTCCTCGTGTGCGGGGAATCGACGGCTGTGCGGTTGGGTGTGGTCCGGACCGTAGCTCCAATCGCGCAGAGCGACAAGGTGGACCATCGGCAGGACCCGGGCAGGACCGCTCACCCATACTCAGGGACATGACCCCGCGACGCCTCCGCACCCTTTTCGCCGTGCAGGGCGTCGCCTTCGGCCTGCTGATGCCGTTCCCGGTGCCACTGCTCGACGAGCGAGGTATGGGGGCTGCCGAGATCGGGCTCATCCTCAGCCTGGCCGGGTTGGCCTCGCTGGCGGCGTATCCGGTGTGGGGCGCCATCGCCGATGGCTGGCTGGGGCGGCCGCGGACGATCGCGCTGGCGAGCCTGGTGGGTGCAGCCGGCGGCGTCGCCATCATGCTCGCCGACAGCGACCCGGTGCTGCTGACACTGGCGCTGTCGCTGGCCCTGGCCGGCGCCCTGTCCTGGGGGCCGCTGGTGGATGCGCTCGTCCTGGGTGAGCTGGGCGACGGATCCTCCGACTACGGACGCCTGCGGGTGTGGGCCTCCGCGGGCTGGGCGGTCTCGGCCACCGTCGGTGGTGCCATGTGGGTGACCGTCGGGCCGGAATCCGTCTTCACCGCCTTCACGCTCGGTTCGCTGCTGCTGGCTGGGCTGGTGCTCCTGCCGGTGTCGGCACGTGCGAAGCGTGGCCTCGGAGCGGAGGCTCCGCCACACCCGTCGCTGCGGGGCTGGCTGCCGCTGTTCCTCAGCCCCGTGCTGCTGGGCTTCCTTGCCGGGCTGTTGCTGACGTCCATCGGCGAGCACGCATCGTGGCGCTTCATCAGCCTGCGCATCCTCGACCAGGGCGGCGGCGTGTTCCTCGTCGGCCTGGCAGCAGCGCTGCCGGCGGTGGTCGAGATCCCCGTGTTCGCCTCGTCCCGGCGGTTGGCGCCGAGCCTCGGCCTGCGCGGGCTCTTCGTGGGCGGGGCGGTGCTGGCTGCGGTGCTGATGACGCTGGTAGCGGTGGCGCCCGAGGCCTGGATGGTGACCGGTTTGCGCACGTTGGACGGCGTCCCCTACGCACTGCGCTACATGGGCATGGTGCTCATCATCGGCGTGCTGCTGCCCCGGCACCTCTACGCCATGGGCCAGGCGGTGGCGTGGTTCATCTACGCCGGCATCGCCCCCATCCTCGCCGATGCCGCGGGCGGGCTCGTGTACGACGCGTTCGGCGCCCCGGTCCTGTTCGTGGCTGCCGCCCTGGTGCTGCTCCTCGGCGGCGCCATCGTCCGCCTGGTATTGCGCGGTCCGGCGTTCGGGCGGCAACGGGTCCCCCCGCTGGCCGGGGATGTGCCGCCGCCGCTGCCGCCCGCCTGAGGCTCAGCGGCCGCCGCCAGCCTGGGGCTCAGCCGCCCACGATCCACGCTCCGTGGCGCATGACGCGACGGACGGCGAAGGTGGCAGCGTCGAGCTCCACGAGGTCGGCCCGCAGGCCGGCCGCGAGGTGCCCGCGATCGGCCAGGCCCAGCAGCTCGGCCGGGTTGGCAGTCGCAGCCCGTACCGCGTCAGGCAGCGCGACGCCAGCACGCACGACGTTGCGCAACTCGAGGTCCAGGGCGGTGACCGAACCTGCCAGATTGCCGCCCTCCACGAGCGTGGCCATGTCACCGTCCACGCGCACCTCCAGCTCCCCAAGCATGCCGCGATCGCGGCCGGAGCCCGCGAGTGCGATGGCGTCGCTCACCAGCAGCACCCGCTCGGCCGGCTTCAGGCGCCAGATGAGCGGCCACAGGTCGGGATCGACGTGCAGCGTGTCGGCGATGAGCTCCACCCACACCGCATCGTCGAGCAGCGCTGCCAGGGCCAGCCCCGGCTCGCGGTGGAGGACGCCGATCATGGCGTTGAAGAGGTGCGTGGTGGTGACCGCGCCGGCCTCGTAGCCGCGGCGGGACTGGGCGACCGTGGCAGCCGAGTGGCCCAATGACACGCGCACCCCGCGGGCGGCGAGGCGCTCGATGAGCTCGGGGGCGCCGCGCAGCTCGGGCGCGATGGTGATGACCCGCAGGCCCTCGACGAAGGTGGCCAGGCGATCCTCGTCGAGATCCTCGGGATGGCGCAGCAGGTGCGCCGGGTGGGCGCCTCGCTTCTGCTCGGCGAGGAACGGTCCCTCCATGTTGAAGCCGAGCGGCTCGGCACCGTCGTCCGGCGCCAGGGGCAGCCACTCGCGCACCGAGTCGGCGAAGCGGGTGAGCTTCTCGAACGAGGCTGTCACCGACGTGGGCAGGAACGAGGTCACGCCGCGAGCGGCCAGAGCCCGGGCCATGCCGCTGAGCGCCTCGGTGCCGCCCATGGCGTCGTGGCCGCCCCAGCCGTGCACGTGCACGTCGATGAATCCGGGCACGACGATGAGGCTGCCGTCGACCGCCCCGTCCGGCTCCAGTCGCACGATGCGGCCGTCCTCGACGACGACACGCCCCAGCAGCTCGCCGTCATCGACGATGAGCCGGCCCGCCAGCAGCTCAGTCATAGTCGCCGGCTTCCTCGACGGCCTCCCAGAAGGCCAGGATGTTCTCCACCGGCACCTGGGCCTGCATGTTATGGATGCTGGCGATGACGAAGCCACCGCCGGGCTTGAGGTCCTCGATGCGCCGCATGGTCTCGGCCTTGACCTGCTCGGGCGTGCCCCGTGCGAGTGTCTTCTGCGGGTCCAGGGTTCCTCCCCAGAAGGTGATGTCCCTGCCGAACTCGGCCTTGAGCGTGGCCGTCTCCATGCCCTCGGCAGAGACCTGCACCGGGTTGAGTGCGTCCACGCCGATGTCGATGAGATCGGGGATGAGGTCCCTGATGGCCCCGCAGGAGTGCAGGAAGAAGCGGGCGTTGGAGCGACTCTTGATGTAGTCCACGATCTGCTTGTGCAGCGGCTTGACGATGTCGCGATAGGCCTGCGGGCTGAACAGCGGCGCGTGCTGGGCGCCCAGGTCGTCGGCCTCGGCGGCGATGTCGATGTCGGGCCCGATCTCGTCGAGCACCTTCTCCCAGTAGGCCAGCTTGAGCTGGGTGATCTTCTCCATCAGCCGGCGTGCCAGCTCCGGCCGCAGCGCCATGTCCATGTAGCCGTCTTCGTAACCGCGCATGCGGAAGTGCATCTCGGTCACGCCGGCGCACAGCGAGCCCACGAAGACAGCGCGCCTCTC
The DNA here is from genome assembly GCA_035464455.1 of Anaerolineae bacterium. Lineage (GTDB taxonomy): Bacteria > Chloroflexota > Limnocylindria > Limnocylindrales > CSP1-4 > JAFMJV01. Next base: position 42,087 of record DATHSE010000171.1, read on the forward strand.
GACCTCGCGGATATGGGTCGCCCGCGCCTTCATGTCCTTGAACCGCCCGGCGTCCCGGGGGTCCGGCCAGGGGTAGGCGTCGATGTCGGCGAAGCTGATGTCGCCCGACAGGGGCGAGGTGGTGGACTCGTAGTAGAGCCCGCCGACCGGACGAGCGCGCAGCACCCCGAACTCGTCGAGGAAGCGCTCGTACTGCCCGTCGTCGACGACCTCGCGCCGGTACGTCGAGGGCGAGCCGGCCGACACCAGCGCCACGTCGGCGCCGAAGCGCTCCAGCACGTCGTCGTGGACGTGGGCCAGGCCCTGGGTGGTGTCGACGATGGTGATGTCCGCCTCCGGCAGGCCTAACGCCGGCCGGAGGCGACGGTAGGCCTCGGCGTGGATGCTGCTGTAGCGGGTGCCGGCCAGGTCCCGCGGGACGCGGTCCGCTTGTTCGTGGTCCAGTGCGGCCAGCACGCGATCTCGGGGCTCCATGGCTACTCCCTTGGGCCGGCCGGGGCCGGCGCAGTCTGCAGTTCAGGCATCCGGCGAGATGGTGACGGCGCCGCTGTCCTCGACGGAGAAGCCGACGTTCAGACCGTAGCGGTCGGCGGCATACCTCGATTCGGTGCGCTCGATGGGTCGACCTCGCTGGTCGAAGATGAGCCGGCGCTCGACGAGCATGGGCTCGCCGGTGGCCACTCCCAGGAGCACGGCGTCGTCGCGAGTCGCGGCCTCGGCGCGGATGGACGACTTGCCCCGCGAGGGCACCATGCCGTCGCGGATGAGCGCCTCGTGCAGCGAGCCCGTTTCCAGGTCGGCCGCCAGCACCGAGCCGATGCAGCGCGAGGCCAGCACCGCCCGCTCGACCGCGACCGGCCGTCCGTCGGCCAGGCGAACGCGCCGCAGGTCCACGACGTCGGCCCCGTGTGCGACGCGCAGCTCGCTGCGCTCGCCATCGGTGGGCGGCCGCACGACGCGCTCCACGATGCGCGAGCTGGGCCGGCGGCCTTGCCGCCGCATCTCGTGGCTGAACGTCATCAGGAAGTTGGCGCGACGGTGGGTGGGTGGCTCGGCCACGAACGTGCCGCGGCCCGGGTCGCGGCGCACGAGCCCTTCCTCGGCCAGCTGCGCCATGGCATGCCGTGCGGTCATGCGGCTGACCCCGAACTCGGCGCACAGGTCCGCGTCCGAGGGCAGGCGTTGGCCCGGTCGCAGCCGCGAGATGCGCGCGCGCAGGGCCTGCTCGATCTCGCGGTAGCGGGGGGCGTAGGTGAGCTCTGTCACGCGGCGTCTCGGCCGGTCGCAGACCCGCCTGCCTCGGCCACGGCTGCCCGTTCGGCGCCGTGGACGGCAGCGCCGATGGCGCCGGCCCAGGTGCCCAGCTGGGCCAGCACGACGTCGGCGCGATCGACGGGCTTGGTGAGGACGCGGCGGCGCATCTCGGCCTTGATGGGCTCGATGAGGAGCTCGCCGGCGCTGGACCAGCCGCCGCCGAGGATGACCAGCTCCGGCGTGAGCACGGTGACGGCATTGCTGATGCCGATGCCCAGGTAGCGCCCGATCTGGGCCCAGCCAGCGAGGGCGCGCTCGTCGCCCGCCCGGGCCTTCTCGATCGCCTCGCGCGGGTCGGCCGTGCCGCAGGCGATGGCCACCTGGTCGGCTCGGCAGTAGGCCTCCACGCAGCCGCGGTTGCCGCAGCCGCACCAGGGGCCGTCGGGGTCGATGGTCTGGTGGCCCAGCTCGCCGGCCTGGCCACGAAAGCCCTGGATGACCTGGTTGCCGATGGCGACGACGCCGCCGACGCCGGTGCCGAGGGTGAAGCCGATGAAGGAGTGCACGTCGCGGCCGGCGCCGAAGCGCAGCTCGGCCAGACCGAACGCACGGGCGTCGTTGATCAGCGCACTGGGCAGCCCGGTGGCCTCCGCCAGCGGACCCCCGACGGGCGTGGCCGACCAGTCACCGGGCACATTGGTGAGGAAGGTGACCACGCCGGTCTCGGGGATATAGAGCCCGGGCACCGCCACGCCCAGGCTGTCGACCGGACCGCCGGCACCGTCGCGCACCTCCAGCGCCAGCGCGGCCAGCTGTGGCACCACCGTGCGCTCACCGCCGGACGTGTCGGTCGGCACGGAGCCCTGGTCGAGCGTCTGCCAGTCGTCGTCGGACCCGGCCACGACGGCCCACTTGATGTTGGTGCCCCCGAGGTCCAGCCCGATGTGGCGCGTGGCGTCGGTCATGGCTGTGCGCCCTCAGCGCTCCTCCGTGATGCGGGTGTAGGCCGCAGTCACACCCAGGATGATCAGGCCGAAGACGATACGGCGCGTGCCTTCAGGCACCTGCAGCACCAGCAGCAGCGTGGCCAACACCTGCAGCACAAGGGCTCCCACGATGGTGCCGCCATAGCCACCGCGTCCACCGAAGATCGACGTCCCGCCGATGACCGCAGCCGCAACCGAGGGCAGCACCAGCGGCACCGCCAGTGACAGCGAGCTGGCCTTGATGAGACCCACGTACAGCAGCCCGCCGATGCCGGCGAGGACCGCGCTCAGGATGTACAGGCTGATGATGACCTGCCAGTAGCGAACGCCCGCCAGGCGCGTGGCGCCCTCGTTGTCGCCGATGGCGTAGAGCAGCCGACCGAAGCCGGTTCGCTTGAGCAGGAACCAGATGACGACGGCCAGCGGCACGAACACCAGCAGCGAGTTGGGGATGATCCCGAAGGAGCGGTCCGCCCCGAGCCAGGTGATGAGCTCGGGGATCTCCGAGCGCGTGCCCAGCATCAGGCGCTGGTAGACCAGCAGGAGACCCTCCACCACGAGGCCCACGGCCAGCGTCATGATCAGCGGGTGCACCCGGAAGATGCCGACGCCGATGCCGCTGCCCAGCCCTGCCAGCGCGGCCACGCCGAGCGCCACCACGATGGCCAGACCGGTACCCAGGTGGGGCGTCTGCGTAGCCATCACGAAGGCCGTCATGGTGGCCACGATGCCCACGGATAGATCGATACCGCCGGTCAGCATGGTCAGCGTCTGTGCGGCTGCGAGGATGGCCAGCGGGATGGCGAAGCGGATGATGTTGCTGATCCATCGCTCACTGACGATGCCGGGCTGGAGGAGCTCCACCACGGCGACCAGTCCCAGCAGCAGGGCGATGAGCGGGATGATCGGACGGTCGCGGAAGATGGTGCGAGGATCGATGCCTCGTCGCGCGGCGGTCTCGTCCATCACGTCCGTCGCGCTGCTCATGACCGCCGGCTCCGCAGGGCGACCACGGCACCGACCAGGACGACGGCGACCATGATGAGGCCCTCGACCACCTGTGCCACGTTGGGGTCGATCGACATGAGCGTCAGGTCCTGCCGGGCCAGGCGCAGGATGAAGACGGCCACGATGGGGCCGACCAGCCCGCCCTTGCCGCCGGCCAGGCTGACGCCGCCGAGCACCACGGCCGCCACGCTGGCCAGCAGGTAGGGGCCCTGGATGGGTGTGCCGATGCCGGTGTTCATGGTCAGGACGAGCCCGCCCATGGCCGCGAAGAGCCCGGTCAGGGCATACGCTGCGACCTTCGTCCGATCGACCGGCACGCCGCTGCGGAAGGCTGCCAGACGATCAGATCCCACCGCGTAGATCGACAGCCCCAGCCGCGAACGCCTCAGCGGGATCCACACTACGCCCAGGCTCACGGCCAGCAGCAGCAGGGCCTTGGGGATCCAGGCACCGAGCTCCGCCGGCAGGATGAAGCCGCCGACGGGGCCGATGATGAGGTCGCGCAGCCACACCGCCGAGGAGCCGCCGGGCGCATCCAGCACGAGCAGCGCGGCGCCCTCCCAGATGAAGAAGAACGCCAGCGTGACGACGATGTCCGGAACCCGGGTCAGCACGATGGACAGGCCGTTGATGGCCCCCAGGCCGAGTCCCATGAGCAGGATCAGCCCGACTGCGATGATGCCGAACTCTTCGCTCTGGCCCTGCATCAGGACGGCCGCGCAGACGCTGGTCAGGGTCATCATGGCGGCCACCGACAGGTCGATGCCACCGACCAGGACGGCCATGGTCTGAGCCGCCGCGGCGAAGGCATAGGGCAGGGCGGCGATGGCCAGGATCGTCAGCTGCGGGGCCCCCCAGCCGGGCTGGATAGTCAGGGTGAAGACGAGCATCAACCCCAGCAGGCCCCACAGGGCCAGGGTCCACGAGTTGCGGCGCACGAACCGGCCGGCGATCTCGCCGGGCGAGCCCTTGCCGAGATCGGCCGTGGCGGGCGTCGTGGCACTCATGCCGTCTGGCCTCGCCCAGCCAGCCCGAGGACCGCCTCGGCCTTGCTGTCCATGGCCGGCAGCCCGTAGGCCGCTCGCATGAGCGCGGGTTCGTCCGCGTCCTCAGCGGGCATCTCGGCCACCACTCGCCCGTTGAAGATGACCACCGCGCGGTCACACGCCAGCTGCACCTCCTCCAGCTCGGAGGTGTACAGCAGGACGGCGGCTCCGGACTCCGCCAGCTCGCGCAGCAGGTGGTAGATCTGGCGCTTGGTGCGGATGTCGATGCCACGCGTGGGGTCGAAACAGAGGAGGGTCTGCACGCCCTCGGCGATCCAGCGGGCGATGGTGACCTTCTGCTGGTTACCTCCCGAAAGGCGACGGACCTCGCCCTGGGCCCGGGTGTCGATCTGGAGCTTCTGGATGGCTGCGTCGACCTTCAGCTTCTCGGCGGCCATGCCGATCGGTCCCCAGCGCCGCCATCGGGCGGATGTGGGCAGGGCGATGTTCTCCCGCACCGATCGCTGCATCAGCAAGGCCTCGGCACGATCGCCGGGCACGTAGACGAGGCCGGCCGCGATGGCATCCGCCGGGTGCCGGAAGTGGCTCTCCTTGCCATCCACGTGGACCGTCCCACCCGAGGGCCGGGCCGCGCCGGAGAGGATATCGAAGAGCTCATCCTGGCCCTGCCCTTCCAGCGCCACCAGCCCCAGGACCTCTCCCGGGTAGAGATCGAAGGTGACGCTCTTGAGCCGGGTCCCCGAGCTCAGGTCGCGCAGGTCCAGGCGTGGCCTCCGCTCTGTGGCGACCGCGCCGCCCGCCGGGGCCGCGCCGCCCGCAGGGGCCGCGCCGCCCGCCGACATGGCGGTGCCGCCGATGCTCACGACGCGCTTGTGGACGTCCGCCTCGTCGTCGGTGGATTCACCGAGCATGAGCTCGACGATGCGCTCTTCCGCGCCGGCCGCCATCTCCACGACCCCGACGGTCTCGCCGTCGCGGAGCACCGTGGCACGGTCGCAGAGGGCCCCCACCTCCAGCAGCCGGTGGGAGATGAAGATGACCGACCTTCCCGTCTCACGCTGGCTGCCGATGACCTCGAGGACACGCTCGGCGAGGTCGGCGGGCAGTGCGGCGGTCATCTCGTCGAGCAGCAGGATGTCCGGCTCGAAGGCCAGCGCACGCGCCAGGTCGAGGACGCGCAGGACCGCCAGCGGCAGGTCGCGCACCATCGCGTACTGGTCCAGCTCCTGGACGCCGAGCTGGCTGACCCAGCCCATGAAGGCTTTGGCGGGCGTGCCGGTCAGCCGCAGGTTGGAGGCCACGTCGAGGTCGGGGATGAGCGCCGGCTCCTGGTAGACCGGGACGAGACCGGCCTGGCGGGCTTCTGCAGGTGAGTGCACGGTGCGCGACTGGCCGCGCACGACGATCTCGCCGGCGTCCGGCTTGACAGCCCCGGTGAGGATCTTGACGAGGGTGCTCTTGCCGGCACCGTTGGCGCCCAGCAGGGCGTGGACTTCGCCGCGACGGATGGACAGCGACGCGCCCCGCAGCGCTCGGACGGCGCCGTATGTCTTGACCACGCCGCTGGCCTCCATGAGGAGGCCGCCGGGCTGGGCTTCGGGTTCAGCGGTCACTGGTCCGTCTCTGGCTCGTGGTGGTGTAGGCGTAGGCGAGGGTGCGGGTCATCGACCCGCACCCTCGGGATCATCGCGTCGTGGCTGAGGCTACTCGCCGGGGCCCACGCAGGCGAGGATCTGGTCCTTGGTGTAGGTGGTCCAATCGGGGATGGAGATGAGGACCGGCCACTCGTTGTCGAGGTCCGGATCAGCTGCCGCGCGAACGTTCTCCAGGCCTTCTGGCGTCACGTTCTCCCACACGACCGGGTCCACCGTCACCATGCGGGACTCCTCGTCCGCCGGGGTGATCGGCAGCTCGCCGTTGAGGATCTGGAGCGCCAGCGTGACGCCTGCGCCACCCACGGAGCCGGGGTTCGTGACCGCGGCACCCTGGAGACCCTCGATGGTGCCCAGGTACTGCACGAACTGCGAGTTGTCCGCGCCGACGATCGGCACGAAGAGGTCTTCTTCCATCATGGCGTCGACGATGACGTTGTCGATGCCGGACGTCCACACGCCCTCGAAGGGGATGCCGCTGGCGATCATGTCCAGCATCTGCTGCTTGCCTTCATCCTGCTGCCAGCCGGTGAAGACCTCCCTGGCGATGGTGATGTCGGGGAACTCTTCCATGGCTCGCTTGATGCCCACGTCGCGGGCATCGTCAGCCGGATGCCCGGCCAGGCCGCGCATGTAGAAGAAGGGACCGTCGCCGCCCATCTGCTCGAACAGCCACTTGGCGCCCAGGTACCCGTAGGTCTCCTGGTCGTTGGTCAGGATGTAGGAGGATGGCTCGGTGACGGTGGCATCGACCGTGATGACGGGGATGCCGGCGCTGGTGGCCTCCAGCACGGCGGAGTTGAGGGCCTCGGGGTCTGCCGGGTTCATGATGATGGCATCGACACCGGCCGCGATGAGGTTGCGAAGGTCCTCGAGCTGGCCAGCCGGGTCGGTGTTGCGGTGCGCGATGTTGAGGGATGCGACCTCACCCGATGCGAGTGCCTGCGCCTTGATGGAGCAGATCATCTCCTCGCGCCAGCCGTTGCCCTGGACGGTGTTGCTGACGCCGATGACGTAGCCGTCATCCTGGGCGACGACCGCGCTGCCGATACTCGTGGCGGCGAGAGCGATCGCGGCGCTGGCGGCGAACAGCTTGGGAAGCTTGTGGTCCATGTGACTCCTGGTCCTCCTCACATGAGGGTGCTTGATGGCCCCTGGGCGCGCCGCGCCCGTCGAAGGCCGGGGTGGAACAGTCCTTCTCGCGTCTCGCTGCACCTCCTCGCTAGGCCTGACCGCGTGGTTCGTCATCTGGCTCGCGGACGATCGCGCCCGCGACACGCCGCGCGTGCTCCCGGTAGGCAGCCTCGAAGAGCGCACGCGAGCGCTCTGCGCCCACCACGGACGCGCGTGTGATGACAGGTGGCGTCACGCCCTGCTCCACCAGGAGCTGGGCGATGCGCACCTTCAGGGAGTTGACGATGGCCACGTACGCCAGCGTCGAGCCCGGACCGACCGGCGTGTCAAGGCCCGGTACCAGCACCATCGCGTCAGCCTCGTGGGTGCACAGGTCGATGACGATGTCAGCCTCGTCGAGCAGGCGGGCGCCGACGGCCGGGTCGGGCTCTCCGCCC
>DATHSE010000172.1:0-4055 GCA_035464455.1 Anaerolineae bacterium
TCGCCTTCGATCAGCAGTCACAGCGCTACGTCAGGTACAAGGAGCCCAGCTACATGGTTCCCGGCTCGATCAGCGATGCCGATGAGCACGTTCGGCAGCCCTTCGAGGAGCAGATGGCGGGTTCGCTCGACTTCTACGAGGACATGCTGGAGGCCGGCATCCCCGGGGAGGATGCGCGCTTCGTGATGCCCAACGCCACCCGCACCAACCTGGTCATGACGACCAACCTGCGAGCCCTCATCCACATGGCCGGCTTGCGTCTGTGCGTGATGGCCCAGTGGGAGATCCGCCGCCTGTTCCAGCTCATCCGCCACGAGATCTTCGCGGTGAGTCCGTTCCTGGGCTCGTTCCTGGCTCCCAAGTGCGTGCCCATGGGCTACTGCGACGAAGACCGCAACCGCGACGAGCATTGCCCCATCCGGCCGCACAAGGACAACGTGCTCAACGCGTGGGCGGAGAAGAAGGCTGCGGCCAAGGCTGCCGGCAGGGACCTGCCTACGCTGTAGGCGAACGCTGCCCGACGTCCGCCAGCTACGCCAGCAGCCCCTCGGCAAAACGCCCGATGACGCGCGCCAGGCGTGGACCAGCCTCGTCCGCAGCTGCCACGACCTCCGCGTGCGTCAGCGGGGTAGGCGACAGACCGGCGGCGGCATTGGTGATCAGCGACACGCCGCAGACCCGCTGGCCGGACCATCTGGCGGCCACGGCTTCAAGGACCGTGGACATGCCCACCGCGTCGGCCCCGAGTGAGCGGAGCATGCGCACCTCGGCGGGGGTCTCGTAGGTGGGGCCGGTCAGGCCCAGGTAGATGCCCTCGGCCAGCGCCACGTCCGTGGCTCGAGCCGCCGCATGCAGTCGCGCGCGCAGCTCCCCGTCCCACACCTCGGTCATGTCCGGGAACCGAGGGCCCATGCTCTCGTCGTTGGCTCCCAGCAAGGGATTGCGGCCGGTGAGGTTGATGTGGTCGCGGATCACCATCAGGGTGCCTGCGCCGAAGGCCGGGTTGACGCCTCCGGAGGCGTTGGTCAGCAGCAGGATGTCGGCCCCCAGGCGGCCGAGCAGGAGTGCGGGCTCTACGACCAGTCGCTCGGAGAGACCCTCGTACATGTGCAGACGGCCGCGCAGGCAGGCGACCGGGACCCCCCGCAGCGTGCCGAGCAGGAGCCGTCCGCTGTGGCCTGGGACCGATGCGGGGGGCCAGCCCGGCATCTCCTCGAAGGGGATCTCGACCGCGTCACGGACCTCGCCGGCGAGACTGCCCAGGCCTGAGCCGAGCACCATGCCAAGGCGAGGCCGAAGGTCGGACCTGGCACGGACGCAGGTCTCGAGCTCGTCGAGTCGCTGGCTGAAGGGAACGAACGGGTCGGTCATGGTGGCGCTCTCCTCTGGCTGGAAGCCACAGGGTAGACCGCGCGCAGGCACGACGAAGTGCCCGGAGCGACCTCCACGCTTCCCGCTCCGCGTTGATGCGATCTCAGCGATTCGAGGTGCCGGTTCGCCTTGATGTGATCGCGGCGCTCCTGGCTCGTGTCTGGCCCCTCCGGGCACTTGCTACTATGCCGACTCGCCGGCGACGCGGTCAATGGACTTATCCACCAACACCGGCTCCGCATGGGCGGATCGTCCACACCTTGCCACCTGGATGTGGAAGGACGGTGGACAACCCTCTCAGGTCGCCCGGCGGCGCGCGCGCACGACGATGGTGCGGGCCCAGCGGTCGTGCAGGCCCTGCTTGATGGGACTCTGGGCCATGGTGTAGAGCAGCAGCAGCAGCCAGGCCAGGCCGAACCCTGCCAGCACGACCGCCACGCTGCTGGGCACGTACAGCGCCAGCGAGACCAGCAGCGAAGGGACGCCGAGGAGGAACCAGCGCATGAGCGCCTGGCGCTTGGCCAGGGGCAGGCCATCGGACGCGTCACCCACGCGCAGGCCCAGCAGGCGCATGCCTGGCGTCGCCGAGAGCAGCACCCAGAAGCCGCCGAAGTAGCCCAGGCTGATGATCAGCTGCATGAGCAGCACGATGAGGAAGGCCGTGACATCCAGCTGCCCTCCGGGCGAGTCGAGAGCGCCCGGTCGGCTGACCAGGCCCCCGAACAGCCAGGCCAGCAGGAAGCCCGTCACCGACAGCACGATGATGTCGATGATGAGGGCCATGATGCGGTTGGGTACGTCGGCGAGCATGAGGCCGGCCGGACCCGGAACCCGCTCGGTGGAGGTGATGCCCCGCGTCAAGCCGCGCGATGAGCCGGCATCCGCGGACCCACGCTCGGGTGTCACGCCCGGGCCCTCCCAGATGCCCTCCTGCTCCAGCCCGGCTTCTTCGCCCGGGGGTGGTCCGGACGCTTTCATCGCTGGCCTCCTGTACCCGCGCAGCCAGCGACATCCGATCGCGAGGCACAGCGCGTTCAGCGGTCAGGATACCCGCCCGATCCCCTGCCGAGTCACCCGTTCAGCCGCCGATGCGCGACATCTCCACCCTGGGCAGAGCGACGGTCGCCCCGGAGCGCAGCTCCGAATAGCGGTCCGTCCGGTCCGACCACAGTGACGCCACGTGCTCGCGCAGCGCCTCGTCGTCGATGCCCGCACGCAGGGGCGTGCGCAGGTCGCTGCCCCGCACCCCGAACAGGCAGGTGTAGAGGACGCCCTCGGCGGTGAGACGAGCCCGGGTGCAGGCACCGCAGAACGGCTGCGTCACTGAGCTGATGACGCCGATCTCACCGCCACCGTCGAGGTAGCGCCAGCGGGTCGCCACCTCACCCGGGTACTGCGGCGGCAACGGCTCCAGCGGCAGCTCGGCGGCGACCATGGCCACGACCTCAGCCGAGGGCACCACCTCTTCGAGCGCCCAGCCGTTGGTGTGACCGACATCCATGTACTCGATGAAGCGCAGCGTGTAGCCACCTTCGCGCGCGAAGCGCGCCATGGGCAGCACACTCCCCTCGTTGAGGCCACGTCGCACGACCATGTTGACCTTGATCGGCTGCAGACCGGCGCGCGCAGCCGCCTCGATGCCGGCGATCACCCGGGTCACCGGGAAGTCGACGTCGTTGAGCGTCGCGAACACGGCGTCGTCGAGCGAATCCAGGCTGACGGTCACGCGCTTCAGCCCGGCCGCGGCCAGCTCCGCGGCCTTGGCCGCGAGCAGTGAGCCATTGGTGGTGAGCGTGAGGTCACGCAGACCATCCAGCCCGGCCAGCATGCGGACCAGCTGTTCCACGTCTCGCCGCAGGAGCGGCTCGCCTCCGGTGAGGCGGATCTTCGAGACACCCCGCGAGACGGCCGCGGACGCGAGGCGGGTGATCTCCTCAAACGTCAGCAGCTCTGCCTGGGGCAGGAAGCGGAAGGCCGCCCCGTAGACCTCGCGAGGCATGCAGTAGGTGCAGCGGAAGTTGCAGCGGTCGGTGACCGAGATGCGCAGGTCGCGAAGCGGTCGGCCCAGCCGGTCGCTGATGGTGACCATGGCGCCCACTAGTCGCGGATGGGTCGCGAGACAGCCCGGCCGAACTCGCGCCTCTCCACCCCGCGTCCCAGCCAGCCGACGACGATGGCGGCGATGCCCAGGAGCAGGTGGCCCAGCTGGTCGAAGCCGGAGGTGGGCGCGCCGTAGAAGCCCAGGAGATCGCTGCTGAGGAGGCTCAGCACGCCGGTGGCGAGCAGGACGATACCCAGGCCGATGAGCCCGTAGGCGCGGTAGCGGCCGTTGAGGGCGACCCCCACGTGCAGGAAGAGCGCTCCGCAGACGAGATGGAGCAGATCGTGCCCGAAGCCGGTCACGATGATGCCCGTGGTGTCGGGTCGGCCCACGATCGGGTTGCCTACCGATCCGGCGAGGCCGAGCACGATGAGGACGGCACCCACCACCATGGCGAAGGTGCGCTCCAGCCCCAACGAGCTCATCTGGCCTCCTGTCCTGCCCGGCGCGTGACGGCCCGGCCAGCCGTCGTGACGCAGATCTCGAGCCTAGCCCTCTTCGGCCGAACCTGCACCTGCGCGGATCGAATCGAACACCGAGGCATCGGCCAGGGTGGTGGTATCGCCCAGCGTTCGCCCTTCGG
>DATHSE010000173.1:0-2863 GCA_035464455.1 Anaerolineae bacterium
GGTGACGGTGCCGACGGTGGAGCGCGGGTTGCGGCTGGCGCCCTTCTGGTCGATGGAGATGGCCGGGCTGAGGCCGTCGATCTGGTCGACGTCCGGCTTCTCCATCTGGCCCAGGAACTGGCGGGCATAGGCCGACAGCGACTCGACATAGCGGCGCTGACCCTCGGCGTAGATGGTGTCGAAGGCCAGGCTGGACTTGCCGCTGCCGGACAGGCCGGTGATGACGATCAGGCGGTCACGCGGCAGCTCGACGGTGATGTTCTTGAGGTTGTGTTCGCGGGCACCGCGAACGACGAGTAGCTCCTGGGGCACGTACGCAGTGTAGTGCAGTCGCAGCTGTTAGACCAGACGTTCTAATCCATTCCCGGCTCGGTCGAGTGGAACGGCCAGCGTCCGAGTGCGGCGCCCAGAGTCGCCGATAAGCGGCCGCTCCCATACTGCTGCTGGAGCCACCCCGCCGGCCAGGGAGGTGGGACGTACGTGAGGCCCAAGCCGCCGCTCAACGGGCATCAACGACGCGGTCACCGACGCGCTCGGGTGATCCGCCAGGACCTGGGCGCCGATGTCGCAGCGCTCCGCGAGAGCAGCGGACTGAGCATGCGTGCGCTCGCCCTGGCGGCCGGGATCTCGCCATCGACACAGGCCGCCATCGAGGCCGGGACCCACTCCCCCAGCATCGAGGTCCTCGCCCGGGTCGCGGACGCGCTGGGCGCCCGGCTCGGCGTACGCCTCTTCCCGGGTACCGGTCCCCGCATCTTCGACCATCTCCAGGCGGGCATGCTCAAGGCACTGCTGCAGGAGCTCCATTCGCGCTGGGATCGTCGCCTGGAGGTCCCGGTCTACGGGCAGGCGCGAGGCGTCATCGACCTGGTCTTGGAGGACGCCGGGGAGCGGGTGGTCGTCGCCTGCGAGGCGCAGTCGCAGCTTCGTCGCCTCGAGCAGCAGGTTCGCTGGGCCAGCATGAAGGCCGATGCCCTCGCCGAAGCGCGCCACCCGGCCGGGGCGCGCGACCGTGCCGAGGAGCGTGACCGCGCCCACCACGGTCCGGGGCCCGACTCGCAGCCCGAGGTGGTCTCGCGGCTGCTGCTGCTTCGTTCGACGCAGTCGAACCGACACGTCGTCAGCGAGTTCGGCGAGCTGCTGATGGCGGCGTATCCAGCCCGTTATGCGGATCTCATCGCTGCACTCACCGGCACCGCTCCGTGGCCCGGCTCCGGCCTGGTGTGGTGCGCCGTAGACGGCGATGGGACGCGTATCCTCGAGCGATCGCCGCGCGGCATTCGCCTCGGGCGATAGCGGCGCTGCCTGGCCGCGCCTCACCGGTGCCGCCTCGGTGTGCCGCCCCACGGCGCTGGCGACCGATGTATCGGCCATCTGCGGCGGCTACGGAGGGGTCGGGCGTCGTGACGCCTGCTATCGCGGCCGGACGATTGATGTATCGGCCATCCACGGCACCTACGGGGACCGAGGACGTCGTGGAGCCTGCTATCGCGGCCGGATGCGCGATGTATCGGCCATCAGCGGCGCTTACGGTGACCGGGCAGCGGCCACAGGGCCCATGCGAGCACTAGGGATCCGCCGGCGCAGCACCGGAGGTGAGCTGGCCCGAATCGGGCAAGGACGCAGTCACCGGCACCATCACCAGGTCCTCCTCCACGGCCTTGTCGAAGAAGAGGCGGAAGAGATCGCGCACGATGGAGGCCAGTGGCAGTGCCACGATGGCCCCGATGATGCCGCCCAGCGCGAAGCCGATGGCGATGAGCACCAGCACGGTGGCGCCCGTGAAGTTGATCATCTTTCCCTGGAACGTGGGCACCAGGATGGAGCCCTCGATGTTGAAGGCGATGAAGTAGTAGACGCTCACGGCGACGATGGCGGCAGGCCCGGAGGCCAGGGCCAGGATGAGCGCCGGGATGTAGCTGATGATGGGCCCGATCTGGGGGATGAGCTCCATGACGAAGGCCACCAGGCCGAGCAGGATGGCGAAGTCGATGAGCAGCTGCGAGTCGGTCGCCACGCCGATCACGACCATGCCCACGGTGATGATGCCGAACATCATCGAGCCGACCAGGAACTCGGCCTTGAAGTACTGGGCTACATTGCCGACGGTGATGGTCAGGATGCGGCTGACGTCATCCTTCCACGGCTCCGGGACGCGCTCGTAGAAGGTCATCGACATGCGCGGCTGGTCCTTCAGCAGGTAGAAGAGGAAGAAGGGCAGCAGGAACCAGGCGAACAGCCCGCCCAAGAGGCTCAGGGCGCTGCCGAGAACACCGCTGGTGACCGTGGCCTCGTCCACGGCCGCGGCATTGTCCTGGGCGGAGGCGATGATGGCGTCGACGGCCGAGCGGACCTCGGCAGGCAGGTTCAGGCTCGCGTACCAGGCGCTGAGATCCTCCAGGAAGGTCGGCAGGTTCTCCATGAATACGATGCCCTGCTCGACGACGATGATGACCACGGTGAGGATCACGATGAGTGCTCCCAACAGGGTCACCGCCACGACGGCGATAGCAGCGAGCCAGCGAGGCCAGCCGTGGCGGACGAGCCAGCCGACGACGGGCACGAGGAAGAAGGCCAGGGCCACGCCGACCCCGAAGACGAAGAGCGCGCCGGCCGACAGCACGAAGACGACAGTGGACATGATCCCCAACAGCAGCGCGATGAGGAAGGGCCTGCTCGGTGACTGTGCGGGACGGAAGACAGCGCGCATGCCGGGCGGCGTGGTCCCGGCCGCAGCGATCGCACCGGGCTCCTTCCCGCTGGGGATGGGCCAAGTCGACCGATCGGTGGGCTCGGCCGGCTCGACACTGCCCTCGGTCGATGCGGCCTCGGGCGAAGTAGCCTCGGGCGGCACGAGCGGTTC
>DATHSE010000174.1:0-4189 GCA_035464455.1 Anaerolineae bacterium
CGTTGTCGATCGTGTCGAAGGCACGGTACTTCGCCTCACCCTTGAGGGACAGGTACTTGGTGATGGCCGCCGTCAGGCTCGTCTTGCCATGGTCGATGTGACCGATGGTGCCGATGTTGACGTGGGGCTTGGTGCGCTCGACCTTCTGCTTGGCCATCCTTGTCGTCCTTTACTACGTCCTTGACTTGCTGCTTCTGGATGAGTGCCCCGCCGGGGCTTGATCTGTCGGGTGCTGCCTGTGGTGGCTAGACCGTGGCCTTCTGGACCAGCTCGGCCGCGATGGCCTTGGGGACCTCGGCGTAGTGCGAGAACTCCATCGAGGAGGTCGCGCGTCCCTGGGTCACGCTGCGCAGGTCGGTCACGTAGCCGAACATCGAGGCCAGCGGCACGAAGGCGCTGACCACCTGGGTGCCGTTGCGGTTGTCCATCCCCTCGATGTGACCGCGACGGCTGTTGAGGTCGCCGATGACGTCGCCCATGAAGTCCTCGGGCATGACGACCTCGACGCGCATGATCGGCTCCAGGATGGCCGGGTCCGCCTTCTGGACGGCGAGCTTGGTAGCCATGGAGCCAGCGATCTTGAACGCCATCTCCGAGGAGTCGACCTCGTGGAACGAGCCATCGAAGAGGGTGGCCTTGACGTCCACCATGGGGTAGCCGGCGTAGACCCCCGTCTCCAGGGCCTCGCGGATGCCGGCGTCCACGGACTTGATGTACTCACGCGGGATGACCCCGCCGACGATTGTGTCCACGAACTCGTAGCCGCTGCCCTTCTCGCCCGGCTCCAGCTTGATGATGGCGTGGCCGTACTGGCCCCGGCCACCGGTCTGGCGCACGAAACGACCGTTGCCCTCCGCCCCGCGGCGGATGGTCTCGCGGTAGGACACCTGCGGCTTGCCGACGTTGGCAGCGACCCTGAACTCGCGGACCATGCGATCGACGAGCACGTCCAGGTGCAGCTCGCCCATGCCTGCGATGAGGGTCTGGCCTGATTCCTCGTCGGTGTGGACGCGGAAGGTGGGGTCCTCTTCGGCGAGCCGCTGCAGGGCCACACCCAGCTTGTCCTGGTCGGCCTTGGTCTTGGGCTCGATGGCGACTTCGATGACCGGCTCCGGGAAGACCATCGACTCGAGGATGACGGGATGATCTGGGTCGGTCAGGGTGTCGCCGGTGTAGGTGTCCTTGAGACCCACGGCGGCGGCGATGTCCCCGGCGCTCACCTCGGCGATCTCCTCGCGCGAGTTGGCGTGGAGCTCGACGATGCGGCCGATGCGTTCCTTCTTGCCCTTGCTGGCGTTGTAGACATACGAGCCGGTCTTGAGCTTGCCGCTATAGACGCGGAAGAAGGCCAGCTTGCCCACGAAGGGATCGGCCGCGATCTTGAAGGCCAGTGCCGCGAAGGGCTCCTGGGCGTCGACGATGCGGACGACCTCGTTGCCCTGGGGGTCGATGCCGGTGATGGGGGGCACGTCGAGCGGTGAGGGCAGGAAGTGGACGACCGCGTCGAGCAGGGGCTGGATGCCCTTGTTCTTGAGGGCCGTACCGGTGAGCACAGGCACGACGCGGTTCTGCAGCGTCCCCAGCCGCAGGCCGTGACGGATCTCATCGGGCGTCAGCTCCTCGCCCTCGAGGAACTTCATGGTCAGCTCGTCGTCAAGGTCGGCCACGGCCTCGAGCATGGCCGCGCGCTGCTTCTCCGCCTCCGCCTGCAGCGCCTCGGGGATGGGCACGATCTCCGGCTTGGTGCCGAGGTCGTCGTGGTAGACGATGGCGTGCATCTCGATCAGGTCGATGACACCCTCGAACCTGTCCTCGCGGCCGATGGGGATCTGCACCGGCACGGCGTTGGCGCCGAGGCGCTCGCGGATGGAGTCGACACAGCGCCAGAAGTCGGCGCCGGTGCGATCGAGCTTGTTGATGAAGCAGAAGCGGGGCACGCCGTAGCGGTCAGCCTGCCGCCAGACCGTCTCCGACTGCGGCTCCACCCCGGCCACCCCATCGAACACGACGACCGCGCCATCGAGCACCCGCAGGCTGCGCTCGACCTCGACGGTGAAGTCCACGTGTCCGGGCGTATCGATGATGTTGATGCGCGTGTTGTTCCAGAAGCAGGTCGTGGCCGCGGCGGTGATGGTGATGCCGCGCTCCTTCTCCTGGGGCATCCAGTCCATCGTGGCCGCACCCTCGTGGACCTCACCGAGCTTGTAGATCTTGTCGGTGTAGAACAGGATGCGCTCGGTCACGGTCGTCTTGCCGGCGTCGATATGCGCGATGATGCCGATGTTCCGCGTGCGTGCGAGCGGGAACTTCCGTGACATCTGGCTACAAGGTCCTCGTGGCGGGGGCTACGGTCGAGTTACCAGCGGAAATGGCTGAACGCCTTGTTGGCGTCGGCCATCTTGTGCGTGTCTTCGCGTCGCTTGACGGCGGCGCCCAGGCCGTTCATGGCATCGACCAGCTCGAACGCCAGCTTCTCGCTCATGGACTTGCCGTTGCGCCTGCGGGCGGCCTGCACCAGCCAGCGCACACCGAGGGAGGTGCGACGGTCGCCGCGGATCTCGACGGGCACCTGGTAGGTGGCGCCACCGACTCGGCGAGGCTTGACCTCGATGATGGGGGTGGCGTTGCGCAGCGCGAGGTCGAGGACCTCCAGGCCGGGGCGGCCGGCCGATGCCTCGGCGCGGGCGAGCGCTTGTCGCAGGATCTTCTCGGCCAGGCCCTTCTTGCCGTCCGTCATCAGCTTCACCACGAAGCGATCGGTGGTGCGGGCCAGCGGCGGCGAGTACTTGATCTTGCGGGGGATCTGGGCGCGACGCGGCATTACTTGGGCCTCTTGGTGCCGTAGCGCGATCGACCCTGCTTGCGGTCGTTGACGCCGGACGCATCCAGCGTGCCACGGATGATGTGGTACTTGACCGACGGCAGGTCCTTCACCCGCCCGCCACGCACCAGGACCACGGAGTGCTCCTGCAGGTTGTGGCCGATACCGGGGATGTAGGCGGTGACCTCCATCTGGTTGGTGAGCCGAACGCGGGCGATCTTGCGCAGCGCCGAGTTGGGCTTCTTCGGCGTCATCGTTCGCACCTGCAGACAGACACCACGCTTCTGCGGGGCGCCCCTGGTGGGCACCTGGCGCTGGCGCAGACTGTTCCAGTTCTTGCGCATCGCCGGGGCCTTGATCTTCGCCTGCTTGGGCTTGCGGCCCTTGCGCACGAGCTGGCTGATGGTCGGCACGGAGCTGTCGTCTCCCCTATCGGTGGGCGTCGAACGTGACGCGCTTGGAGAGGCGTGCGGAGCGCACGTTCCCTCTGTGTGTGTCTGGGTCTGATGTGGCGGCTTCCGGGGCGCGGGGCCCGATCGACGGGCCTCCTCGCGGGGGTGCCGCCCGGTGTGCGGTCCACCACGGGAAGACGCGCACGAAACCGACGCGGCCGTTTCAGCCGCGACCGCGAAGTCTAGCAGCGGGCGATCCGGTCGTCAACGACAGGTACCCCCACTCGTGAGGCAGTCGCGCGGTCAGGTCTCGTCCGACTCCGGCCCTTCGGCCTCCTCGGCAGTCTCCCCGCCCTGCGTGCCCTCGTCGGCACCTTCGAGGAAGGGGTTGTATCCGGGCTCCGCCTCGGACTCGGGCCCCTCCTGCGCCTGCTGGTCAGCCTCCGCAAGGAAGGGGTTCTCACCTTCGCCATCGACGTCGGCTGTCACGCCGCCGTCGCTGAGGAAGATGTTGAAGTCCTCGCCGAAGCCCTCGGGCAGCTCGCCACCAGCGAGCGCCTCAGCGGCGGCGATGCGGGCCTCCTCGCGACGACGCGCGATGTTGGCCGGGGCGCCGGTGCCCGCCGGGATGAGCTTGCCGATGATGACGTTCTCCTTGAGCCCGACGAGGCCATCCTTGGCGCCGTTGATGGCGGCCTCGGTCAGCACGCGAGTGGTCTCCTGGAAGGAAGCCGCGGCGAGGAAGCTGCTGGTGTTGAGCGAGGCCTTGGTCACGCCCAGCAGGACCGTCTCGGCCGTCGCCGGCTCACCACCCTCGGCCAGCACATGCTCGTTGATGTCCTCGAAGTCGAAGCGGTCGACCAGCTCGAACGGCAGCTGCTCGGTGTCACCGGGCTGGTCGATGCGGACCTTGCGGAGCATCTGGCGCACGATGATCTCGATGTGCTTGTCGTTGATGGTCACGCCCTGGCTGCGA
>DATHSE010000175.1:0-2988 GCA_035464455.1 Anaerolineae bacterium
TCTCCTTCCACGTCGAGCCGGGCACGCTATTCGGGCTGCTCGGCCCGAACGGCGCCGGCAAGACGACGACCATCCGCATCCTGGCCACGTTGCTGGACGCGACTGCGGGCAGCGCACGCGTGGCCGGCCTGGACGTGGCCACGCATGCCCACGAGGTGCGGCGGCGGCTCGGGCTGGCGCTCCAGACGGCGGCGCTGGACGCCTTCTCGACCGGCCGCGAGACGCTTGAGCTGGCGGGCCGCATGCACCGGCTGCCGGCCGCCGAGATCAGGCGGCGTGCCGACGAGCTGCTCGAGCTCATGAGCCTGACCAAAGTCGCGGGCAAGCTCACCGGTACCTACTCGGGTGGCATGAAGCGTCGTCTGGACCTCGCCAGCGCGCTCATGCACCAGCCACCGCTGATCATCCTCGACGAACCCACCGAGGGCCTCGACCCGCAGAGCCGGACCGCGCTCTGGGAGGAGCTGGAGAGGATCAGCGCCTCGGGCACCACGATGCTGCTCACGACGCACTACATGGAGGAGGCCGATCGCCTCTGCGACCGGCTCTCGATCATCGACAACGGGCGGATCGTCGTGGAGGGCTCGCCGCGGGAGCTCAAGCGCAGCATCGGGCAGGACACCGTCGTCCTCGAGATCCATGGACCAGCGGCGGATGGGACGGCCGAGCTCGTGCGCAGTCGGCTCGAAGGCCTCGTCGCCGGCGAGGCGGTCACGGCGCATCCGGCCGGCGTGAGCCTCTCGGTGCCCAACGCTGGCGCCGCCATCCCGGCGCTGCTGCGGCGGCTCGAGGGCAACGGCATCGAGGTCGCGGGCCTGCACCTGAGCCAGCCCAGCCTCGACGACGTATTCATGAAGTACACCGGCCGCAGCATCCGCGAGGAGGACGCCGACGGCTACATCATGGGCATGGGCTGGTAGGGAGGCCACGGATGACAGCGCTCGCGTACGAGACCTGGCACCTGGGACGGCGCACGACGATGCGCTTCCTGCGCGTCCCGGCCAACTGGATCAGCATCATCTTCTTCCCGCTCATCCAGCTGCTCGTCTTCAGCCAGCTCTACCAGCAGATCATCCAGTTGGAGGGGTTCGGCGGACAGACCAGCTACCTCGCCTACCTGGCGCCGGGCCAGGTCGTCTTCGCTGCATTCCTGGCCGTGTCCTGGTCGGGCTTCGGGCTGCTCGTCGAGTACCGCACCGGCTACATGGACAAGCTCCGGGCCATGCCAACCCGGCGCTGGTCGATCCTGGCCGCGGAGATGGTGCCGCTCTTCTTCCAGGCCGCCGCCATGGCCGGCATCATCCTCATCATCAGCGTCGTCCTCGGCGCGTCCATCGTGACCGGCATCCCCGGCTTCCTGCTCATCCTCGTGCTGGCCGGGCTCTTCGGCCTGGCGCTCGCAGGCATCAGCTTCATCCCCGCGCTCGTGACACGCAGCGAGCAGGCCACGAGCACGTTCTCGCTGCTGATCTTCCCGGTCGTCTTCATGTCCACGGCTTTCGTGCCCGTGGAGCTCATGCCCGAGTGGATGCGCGTCGTCAACGAGTGGAACCCCATCTCGTTCCTCATCGAATCCATCCGTTCGATCATGACCGTGGGCTACGACTGGGCCCTCATCGGGCAGGCGCTCCTCTCGATGGCCGTCATCGGTGTCATCCTCCAGCTGGGTACGCTGTGGGCCTGCGCTCGCCTGGCGCGCTAGCAAGGCGAAGCCCGAGCTGGCAGGCGGGTTGATGCGGGCGTTCACGGCCGCTGGTCGAGGAGTGTGACGGCCTACACGGTCAAGATCACGGCGGTCGTCAGCTGCACCACGTGAAGGTCAGGTGCATCCAGCAACGATCCGGCCTGACCTGGGGCGAAGAGCCGCTGACACTCAGCCACTCGCGCTCCCAGCCACGGTTCCGATCGCGGGTTGGTCGTCCAATCGAGGGCGCGCTCGAGGTACTGGCGCTCATCCTCGGACAGCGGAGCGGTGCGTTCCCAGACCACGGTCGACACCTCCAGGGCACTGGGGCCGATGGATGAAGCCAGCGCGAACAGGCGGCGTCCGAGGTGCATGTCGATCGGCTGACCCCAGTGTCCTGCCCTCGATGCACGGTATTCGGCAGAGCGGATCTCCGTCTCGAGCTCGGGACTGATGGGCAGATGCAGCAACCGCCCCACATCGCCGCTGACGATGGCCACGCGGCCCCCGGCCCGGGTCACTCGCGCGAGCTCGATGATGGCCGCTCGGGGATCTTCCAAGTATCCGAGAACGCTCGAGCACCACACCGCGTCGAAGGCCTGGTCCTCGAACGGGAGTGCGCGGATGTCACCGCTCCAGAGCTCGATGGTGGCGCCGCTCCCTGCCAGGTCGCGCAGCGACCAGGCTGCCCATTCGAGCGCGTCGTCGTCTTGATCCAAGCCCACGACGCGCCCGCCTGGGGCTACTCTTGACGAGAGCCAGCGCGTGATCCGCCCCGGTCCGCAACCGGCGTCGAGGACGTTGTGCCCGGCCTCAAGCCCCAGGCCATCGATCAGACCCTCGAGCTCCGGTCGCCAGGCTTCAGCCGCCAGCTCCAGCGCACCGACCCACTCGCCCCGGCTTGGATCGGCCGGTCGAACGGTGGGCGTCGGCCGCAACGAGGGCGGCTGAGCGAGATGACCGGACGTTTCCAAGCTGGCCTCGGCTAACCCAGCTTCTTCAACAGCGGCAGGCCGGTCCTGGCCTCGACCACCTGGTAACCCGGGGGCACGTCGTCGATCGCGCGGTCGATGGTCTTGCTGAAGTAGTACAGGGTGCGTGACCGGCCGGATCCCGACGTCGTCGTGCGGCTGTGCAGGCCGTACGCCTGGCCCTTGCTGTTCGTGTACGTGAAGCCCATGGTCTTCTCCTCTGGCTGGGCAGGCATTCGCTGCCCCTTGTTTGCTGCTGTCGCGGGGTACCTGGGGCGGTCGGGATGTCGGGGCCGCTGGACGGTTGGCCTGCCCAGGAGGGCGGCTACCAGG
>DATHSE010000176.1:0-10136 GCA_035464455.1 Anaerolineae bacterium
CTGTCGCGGGCGACCGCAAGGGCGACGCTCCCGACGCCGGCTGAGCCTCCCGCACTCACGCCGACCGCTGCCGAGAGCACGCCCCGCGCCGCGAGCACGCCGCGCGTCGTGCCGTCGTCAGCGCAGGAAGGTCCCCCCGCAGTGGTCGCAGATGGTGTAGAGCGCATGTCGATCGCGGGCGTAGCCGGCCACGTGCAGCCGTCCCTCGATACACGCATGGCACACCCAGATCCACCACGTCGCGGGTGCACCGTGATCAGCCGGCGCCGCCTCGCCGAGAGGCTTGGTCTCGGCGGTCACGCGATCCTCGAGCCCGTCATTGGCAGCGAACGCCGCGGCCACCGCGGCAGCGCGATCGGCCTCGGACTCGCTGCTGTAGGGGTAGCTCTGGCTGATGTTGGAGCTCACGGCGTCACCCTCGTGGGTCGGTGCGGACGTCCCGTCACGTGGCTACGAACCCGGCGCGTCGAGACGGTGACGAGTATACCGACGGAGCCGCCTCACCACGCCGCTGCGGACCCTTCGGCGCGGGGATCGGAGCCGGCAGCGAACGAGACGATGGCGCCGGCGTCGTCTCGCACGATCTCGATGGCCTGAGCATGTCCCATCGACGAGCTCCAGGCGTCTCGCAGGACGACGTCGTGGCCCCGGGCCGACAAGGCCTCGGGCAGGCCCGCGTGCGCACGCGACTCGAGCTCGGTCAGCTCCGGAGGTCCGTGCTGCTGGCGCATGACGGCCGCCCATCGCGGCGCCGCCACGGCCGTGGCCACGTCGGCGCCGCCATCCACCATCGCTGACACGAACTGGGCGAAGACCTGAGGCTGGATCTCTCCGCCCATGGAGCCATGTACGAGCCACGGGCGGCCGTCGCGCAGCACCATCCCTGGCGCGAGCGTGTGTGTCGGCCGCTTGCCCGGCGCCAGGGCGTTGGGGTGCTGCGGATCGAGGCGGAAGAAGGCGCCGCGGTCGTGGAAAGCGATGCCGGTCCGTGGGTCCACCAGCCCGGAGCCGAAGCCCTGGTAGTTCGACGCCAGCAGGCTCACCGCGCCGCCCCACTGGTCAGTGGCGGCGATGTAGACGGTGCCGCCACCTGACGGCAGGGTCCCAGGCCTGGGTGGCGCTGCCTGCGATGGGTCGATGCGGGCTGCCAGTGCTTCGAGCCGCGAGTCCGAGAGCATGGCCTCGACCGCGCCGTCGGGCATGTGCGCCAGGTCCGTCACGTGCGCATCGCGCTCGGCCAGGCCGAGGCGAGAGGCCTCCAGGCCCAGGTGGATCCAGCCGGCGTCGGCCCACCCTCGGCCATCGAAGTCTGCCGCGGATGGCGGCGCGAAGTGCTCCAGGACGCCCAGTGTCTGCAGCGCCACCACGCCGACGCTGTTGGGCGGGTGGCTCAGGCACGTGACGCCGCGGTACCCCATCGACACTGGCGAGCTCCAGTCGGACGTGTGCGCCGCAAGGTCCGGGGCGCCGATGGGGACGCCGCGCGAGGCGAAGTACGCTGCCGTGGCCGCGGCCACCGACCCGCTGTACAGCGTCTCCGCCCCCTCGTCGCACAGCCGCCGCAGCGTGGCCTCGAGGGCGGGCAGGCGTACGACCTCCCCCGGGCGTCGCGCCCGTCCCGGCGGTCGATAGGTCCGCGCCCAGTCGCCCTCGACGCCGTGGATCAGAGCCGATCGCTCGATGGCCTCGAGCCAGCCGGGAGATGCGGGGAAGCCGGAGGCGAGCTCGATGGCCGGGGCCAGCAGGACGCTCCAGTCGAGGCGCCCATAGCGTCGATGCGCCTCGCCCCACGAGTCCACGGCGCCGGGAACGGTGACGGACCAGGGGCCGCGCTGGGGCATGGTCGCATGGCCCGCGGCCATCGCCGCAGCGATGCTGGCGGCATCGCCGGCCCGGCCGCTGCCGTTGAGGGTGACCGCGCATCCCGCTGCCTCATCCCAGATGACCCAGAACGCATCGCCACCGAGGCCGCAGCTGTGGCCCGCCACGACCGCCAGGGCAGCGTTGGTGGCCACGGCGGCGTCGACGGCACTGCCGCCGGTGCGCAGGACATGGAGCCCTGCCTGCGTCGCGAGGTGGTGTGGGCTGACTACGGCTGCCCGCCGGCCGCGAACGGCGCGGACGGGGGCGGTGGCCACCGCGGCAGAGTCGATCACGGCTTCATGATGCCGGGGATCGTGCGTCGCGGACCGGCGTGGATGCGGGCAGCGTCACGCCCACGCGTGCACCCGAGCCGGTGTTCTCGGCGAAGGCCTCCCCGCCGAGCGCCACGGCCAGATCGCGCACGATGGCCAGCCCGAGCCCGGAGCCCCGGCTGGTCCGTGAGGGGTCGGCCCGGTAGAAGCGGTCGAAGACGTGGGCAAGGGCAGCCGGGGGGATGCCCGGTCCATCGTCGCGCACGGCCAGCGTGATGCCGTGGCTCGACCTCTCGACCTCGATGACGACGTGCCCGCCCGGCGAGGGGGCGTGCGCGAGCGCGTTGGCGATGATGTTGCCGAGGATGCGGTCGAGCACGTCGCGGTCGGCTGTCAGCGGGGTGCTGCGGGCCTCATCGGCCAGCGCCAGCATCTGCCCCCGACGCTCGGCTTCGCCACGGAAACGCTCGACGGCGCTGTTGGCAGCATCCAGGCTGTCGATGGTCTCCAGACGGACGGGTGGCCCGCTGCCGCCCGGCATCGTCAGGTGGTCGAGGTCATCGAGCATGCGTCCGAGGCGGCCGGCCTCTTCGGAGATGGCATCCGCGGCGCGGACCGCGACCTCGCCGCTGGCCGTGCCATCGCGCAGCGCCTGGCTGAAGCCGCCGATGACGGTCAGGGGTGTGCGCAGGTCATGGCGGAGGTCGGCAAGCAGCTGACGCTGCGCCTCCCGCGTGGCGCCTACCTCGGCGGCCATGGCGTTGAAGGCGGCGACCGCCTCGGCCACCTCCAGCGGACCGGTCGCGGGGAGCGCGTCGGGGAGCTTGCCGGACGCCACGGCGTCCGAGGCGGCGGCGAGCCGGTGGAGGGGACGGGTCACGGAGCGGCTGAGGCCGAGGGCCAGCGGGACGCCGATGACGAGCAGGACCAGGCCGGCGAGCGTGAGGGCAGCGAGCAGATCGGCGGTGGCCATGGCGGCCGAGTCGTCCTCTCGCACCAGCACGAGCGAGGGCATGACGCGATCGGAGCGGGGTGCGCGTACCGGGGTCGCGGCGTACAGCACCTGTCCCAAGCCGTCCATCTGCGTCTGGCCCGTCACGACCTCGCCGCCGACCAGGGGGAGTCGAACATCCGGTACCGAAGCCATCGTCTCGATCCGACCGCTGACTGGCGAGCGCACGACGACCTGGCCGTCTCCGATGAGCATGACCGAGATGCCCGCCGCGTCGATCTCGTCCTGTGCCGCCTGGACGAAGGCGATGAACTGGCCACTGGCGCGGCGACCCTCCTGGCTCTGGCGGAAGCGCTCGATGGCCTCGCTCGCGGGCCGCTCGCCGGCGCCACCACGCCGGAATGCCTCGAGCGGGATCTGCTGGCCGGCACGCACGGCGTAGGGGATGGTCAGCTCGGCCAGCGCCCCCGCAGCGGCATCGCGATGGAGGTCACGCAGCGACACCCACACGGCACCGCCCATGGTGATGAGCGTGGTCAGGCCGAAGACCAGCAGGGCCAGGCCGATGCGACCACGGAGCGTGCTCACCCGAGGCGAGCCCGGGGTGGCGGCACCAGGCGATATCCGACGCCCTTGACGGTCTCGATGGGGGGTGCTTCCCCACCCAGCTTGCGCCGCAGCTCCGAGACGTGGACGTCGACCGTGCGGGTCTCGCCGGGGAAGTCGGTGCCCCAGACCGATGACAGCAGGTCGTCACGACTCCAGACCACGCCCGGGTCGCGCGCGAGGGCCGCGAGCAGGTCGAACTCGCGCGGCCGCAGCTCGAGGCGCCGCTCGCCCACATAGGCCTCGCGTCGGCGCGGGTCCACGCGCAGGTCGCCCACGTCCATGGGACGGGTGCCGCGCAGGGCAGGGTCGGCACGCCGCAGGATGGCCTTGACGCGCGCCACCATCTCGCGCGGGTTGAAGGGCTTGGTGAGGTAATCGTCCGCCCCCACCTCCAGCCCGACGATGCGATCGATGTCCTCGCTGCGTGCGGTGAGCATCAGGATGGGCGTCTCCCCGCGCCGGCGCACCTCGCGAGTGACCTCGATGCCGTCGAGTCCGGGCAGCATGAGGTCCAGCACGATGAGGTCGGGATCGACGCGATCGTGCTGATCGAGCGCCTCCTGGCCGTCACGCGCCTCCACCACGCGGTAGCCGGCCTGCTCAAGGTAGAGGCGCACCAGCTCGACGATGTTGCGTTCGTCGTCCACGACGAGGATGGTCTTCACACGCCCGAGCATACCGGCGCCCGGTGGCGTGGAAGCGCACCCGATGTCAGCGCCAGGTAAGGCCCGGCGAGTAGTCTGACGCTGATGACGAGCCCGACCCACGATCCGTTGCGCCCCGCGCGTTCCGAGGCCGCGGCCGCGTGGGCTTCCCGGGTGCGTGCCGAGCGCGCACAGGTCGAACGGCTCCGGGAGGTCGAGGATCCGGCCGACTTCTACGCGCCCATGGCGCGGCACTTCGGCCAGCATCCGGAACGCACCGACGACCCCTCGGCCGAGGCGGTGCTGGCGCTGGCGCGCAGCGACGAGACGTGGCTGGACATCGGGGCCGGCGGTGGCCGCTACGCGCTGCCGTTGGCACTCAGAGTGGCCCGCGTGCATGCCGTCGAGCCATCGCCCTCGATGCGAGCGGTGCTGCGTGCAGGCATGACCGAGCACGCCATCGACAACATCGACGTCATCGCCCGTCGCTGGCCGCTCGGCGCGGACGCTCCGGCGGCAAACGTGGCGTTGCTGGCACATCTCGGCTACGACGTCGAGGACTTCGACACCTGGCTCGACGCCGCCGAAGAGTCCGCCAGCAGGCGCTGCGTGGTGGTCATGCGAGCCGGTGACAGCACGAGTGCCGGCCACGTCCTGTGGCACGAGATCCACGGCGAGCGGCGCGTGCCCTATCCGACGCTGCGCGAGCTGCTGGTGCTGCTGTTGGCGAGGGGCGCGCTGCCCGAGGTGATGCTGGCCCAACGCCAGGGCTGGGGCTACGCGAGCCGGGATGAGCTGCTGGAGGCGTCCCGGCGGCAGCTGTGGCTCAGGCCGGGCTCGGCGAAGGACCGCCACCTGCAGCAGCTGCTGCAGGAGCGTGCCGTGGAACGGGGCGGTAGCTGGTCGCTGGACCCACGGCCCACGTGTGACGGCATCGTGACCTGGAACGTAGCGCCGGGGGCTGAAGGTCGGAACGGCCTGGACGCCGCCCTCGCTCTCAGCTGACCAGGATCCCCGGCTCGGGGGCGAGGACCCGGACGTCGCCCAACCCGAGATGCTCGAGCTCGTCGCGCAACTGGTCGGGGGTGCCGACCAGGACGGGGAAGGTGCCGTAGTGGATGGGCACCACCGTCGCCGCGCCCAGCAGCTCCACCGCCCGGGCCGCCGCGGGTGGGTCCATCGTGTAGTGGCCGCCGATGGGCAGGAAGGCAACGTGGGGCCGGTGCATCTCGCCGATGAAGCGCATGTCGCCGAACAGCGCCGTGTCGCCGGCGTGATAGATCCGGCGGCCGTTCTCCAGCTCCACCAGGAAGCCGGCGGGCTCACCCAGATAGATCGGCACGCCTGCATCGGCCAGCCAATCGCCGGCCGAGTGCTCGGCCGGCACCATGCTCACCCGCACGCCTCGTACCTCGACCGAGCCGCCCTTGTTCATGCCCACCACCTCGGCGCCGGTGTCCTGTGCCTCCAGCCACAGGCTCAGCTCGTGGATGGCCGGCCACACCGGTCGAGTGCGCCGTGCGATGGCCAGCGAATCGGCGGCCGCGATCTCTCCTGGCAGGGCCCCCAGGTGGTCGTGGTGGCCATGAGTCACCAGCAACACATCGCAGCGCTCGATGACGTCGGGGCCCACGGGTGAGCGCGGGTTGCCGAACCACGGATCGAAGAGGATGCTGGTGCCTGCCTCGCTCTCCACGTGCACCGCGGAGTGCCCATACCAGGTGAAGCGGAACCCCAGGTCTTCGCTCATCGGTCTCCTCCCGTCGTCTGTACGGCTGACAGGGGCATCCTAGCCATTCGAGTCCGTCACGGACCGGCAGCTATGCTTCGCACATGAAGGTGCTGAACCTGACCACTGGCCCGGTCGCTACCAACGTGTGGGTCCTCGCCGACGTGCGGACGCGGGAGGCCATCGCTATCGACACCGCGACGCCCTCGGTGCGCTGGCTGACGCAGGTCCTGGGTGACGAAGGCTGGAGCCTGCGCTTCATCGTCAGCAGCCATCGTCACTGGGACCACATCGGCGACAATGCCGAGGCCGTCATCGCCACCGGCGCCACGCTGGCGGTGCACCTCGCGGACCGCCACGGACTGCTCGACCCGGACCCCATGTCCGCGCCGTTCGCCATCCCTCCCAGCGTGCCAGCGCTGGAGCTGGCAGAGGGTTCTCGGATCCGCTTCGGCGACATCGACCTCACCGTGCTGCATACACCCGGTCACACCGAGGGCTCGGTGTGCCTGCTCAGTGCGGAGGACCGCCTCCTCATCAGCGGCGACACCCTCTTCGCGGGCGGCTGGGGTCGCACCGACCTGCCCGGCGGCGACCGTGAGCAGATGGTGGACTCCCTCTCACGGCTGGCGGGCCTGGAGGACGGCCTGACCGTGCTGCCGGGCCACGGGCCCGAGACGAGCATCGGCCGCGAGAAGCCGTGGCTCGAGACCGTGGCGCAGACCAAGCGGCTGCCCTGGTAGTCCTACCTCTCCATCCGACGGTGCCATTCGCCGGCGCTTCGGTCGGACACGAAGCCGTGGCGCTCGTAGAGTGAAAGCGCCCGGTTGGCGTTCTCGGTGTCGACGTCGAGCTGCGCCGAGGTCATACCGCGCTCGCGCAGCAACACGAGGGCGCGCCCGATGAGGGCCGAGGCAAGGCCGCGCCGCCGCCAGCGACGTCGCGTGTAGATGGGGTCGGTCCAGCCGCGCCGGTAGCCCTGGGCCGCGTTCTCGGCCGGGTCGATCTCGCCGTGCACGCCAGCGGCGATCTCGTCGCCGTCGAAGGCGATGACCAGCAGCGCGGGGTCGAGCATCGGGCTCTCAGCCCAGATGCGGTACGACTCCGGTCCCGCGTCGAAGGCGCCGAAGTGGTCCCGGAAGGCCTCGGTCATGGCGGCCCACACCGCCGGAAGAAGGGCCGCGTCGACGGGCCGCACCTCGAGGCCGTCGGGCAGGGGAGGAACCTCGATGTCGTCGAGGGTGGGACGTGTCATGTGGTGGTAGATGCGAACCCTGCGATATCCGAACCGCTCCGCCAGGACGGCTGCACCGACGTCGCCCTCGCGCAGCCAGGGGACGGTCAGCAGTCGCTCGCCGGCGAAGGTCTGGCCGCCCGCGATCTGGCGGAGGCGCTCGATGTTGCGCTGCCACATAGCCGTGCCGATCCCCCGTCGGCGGTAGTCGGGATGGATGTCGCCCCACGACTGGTAGTAGCGGGCGCTGTCATCTGGGGTGTCGGCCCAATCGATCCAGGAGCGGGCGACCAGGCCTCCGCCGATGAAGCCCAGGATCATGTCCTCGCGCGGGTCGGCGTGCGGACTGTGGCGGAATTCATTGTGCAGCTCGTCCTCGCTCACGCCCGTGGTGTCCCCACTGGCGGCGTAGCTGGCGCGCAGCAGCTCGGCGATGGCCGGGATGTCTTCCTCGCCCTGATAGGTGCGGAAGCTGAGCCCGGGGACCGATGGGATCTGGGGCAGCATCGGTCGGCTCATGGGGCCACCTCCAGGGGCTTGTGCCACTCCGACGAGCCGCGCACGGGCTCGAAGCGATGGCGCCGATAGAGCGTCAGGGCATCGTTGGGGTTCTGGCTGTCCACGCCCAGCTGCGCCGAGGTCATGCCGCGCTCCCTGAGCAGGTGCAGGCAGCGCCCCAGCAGCGCGTACGCCAGTCCGCGGCGGCGCCAGGGCCGTCGCGTGAAGACAGGGTCCGTCCAGCCGCGCAGGTAGCCGTTCCGCTCGTTCTCCGCCGGCATGATGTAGCCCAGGACGCCGGCTGCGATCTCGTCGCCGTCGAAGGCCACGACCCAGAGGCTCGCGTCGGCCTCTGGATCCTCGGCCCAGCTGCGATACTCCTCGGGTGTATCTGGATGCCCGCCGAAGTGATCGCGGAACGCCTCCAGCATCGCCTCCCATAGTCGAGGGAACTCGTCCTGGGTGATGTGCCGCACCTCCAGGCCGGCTGGCAGTGGCGGCGTGTCGATCGCCTCCAGGTCCGGGCGCACCATGTGGTGGTAGACGCGGACCTTCTCATAGCCGCGGGCAGCGAAGAGCGCATGCCCGCCGGCGTCGGCGTCCTCCAGCCAGGTCATCAGTGCCGGGGCCAGGGCGTGCTGGTGTTCGCTCGCCAGCTGGAGCAGGCGCGTCTCGTTGCGCGTCAGCATCGCCCCGCCGATGCCGCGGCGTCGCCATCCGGGATGGACCCAGCCGCGGCTGCGGTAGAGTCGCTGTCCCTCGCTCGTATCCGACCAGCCGATGGAGGACGAGGCGACCAGCCGTCCGTCCATGAAGGCCAGGATGAAGTCCTGCCCGGGGTCGATATGGGGCAGGTGGCGCAGCTCGTTGCGTTCCTGCTCGACGGTCCAGACCTCCGGGTTGTCGTCAGCCTGGTTGACCGCGGCGTAGAGCTCGACGAGGGCGGGGATGTCATCCTCGCCGGCATAGGTGCGGTAGTGCAGTCGGGGTAGTGGCGGGCCATCGGGCAGCAGCGGGCTGGTGGACGATCTGGCGGTCATCGGGGTCGTCTCCTTCGAGGTCCGGGGCAGTGGACGCACCCCGGGCGTGGGACCTCAGTCATCGAGTTGCCTGGACCGGCGAACGCTCTTCTTCGCCTGCTTGTAGTAGCGACCCAACCGCCGGTCGGCCTCGCGGCGCGCCCGGTCGTCGGCTCGCAGCTCGACGGAGCGCCTCTCGGCTTCCAGCTTCTGATGGCTGGCGTACCGCTCACTCGACAAGGTGCCCGACTCCATCGCCGTCCTGACGGCACTTCCCGGCTCGGTCTGGTGACGGCAGTCATTGAAGCGGCAGCCGCGGGCGAACGACTCGATCTCGCCGAAGGTCGATCCTACCGACCCCATCTCGCCCAGGACGCCGACCGCTCGCAAGCCGGGTGTGTCGATGAGCAGGCCACCGCCGGGAAGCACGAACAGCTCGCGGTTCGTCGTGGTGTGACGGCCCCGGCTGTCGTCTTCGCGCAGGGCCTGGACGGCCTGGCGCTCCTCTCCCAGCAGGGCGTTGACGATGGTCGACTTGCCGACGCCGGAAGACCCCAGCAGGCAAGCCGTGTGACCCGCGCCGAGCTGGTCCCGCAGCTCACCGAGCCCGGTGCCGTCGATGGCGCTGCTGACCACCACGCGCGTACCCGCCGCGATCGCGTGGACCTCGCTGACCGCCCGCGAGAGGTCGAGCGCGATGTCGACCTTGTTGAGCACGACCACGGGCGTCACATCGGCGTCGTTGGCGAGGACGAGGTAGCGCTCGATGCGCCTCGGGTTCAGGTCGTGATCGAGGCCTGATACGAGGAAGGCCACATCCACGTTGGCCGCGAGCACCTGCGGCTGCCCATCGGCTTCACGCTGGCGGAGAAAGGCACCCCGCCGAGGCAGCACGTGGCGCAAGGCGGCTTGATGCGGACTCCCCGCGAGCTGCTCGAGGGCCAGCCAGTCACCGACGGCGGGCAGGTCCGCGGCCGAGGCAGCCTCGCGTTTGAAGCGGCGCTGGAGGATGACCTCGACCGGCCCGTCGTGGGTCATGGCCAGCGTGACACCGCTGCTGCTGGTGACGCGACCCGGGATGTAGCCCTGGGCGCGGTGAGCGAGGAACTGGCGTGTTCGCTCCTCGTTCCAGCCCAGGCCGACGAGCGCGTTGGTGAGAGAGATCGACGTCATCATCGAACTCCCTCCTGCTGCGGAAAGCAGTACGTGTCAGACCTGCCGCGGCCGTTCGCTTCCGTCAGTCGGTTTGTGCGGGCACGAAGAAGCGGCTCGACCCTCGAGGGCCGAGCCGCCGTTCCGTGTGTGTGAGGAAGTGT
>DATHSE010000177.1:0-4262 GCA_035464455.1 Anaerolineae bacterium
GGCATCGACCACCACCTCGACGCGGTCCCGCGTGAAGAACGCCTCCAGCCCGGCCCGCAGGAGGTCCGCGAACTGCTGCGCCGGGACGTCCGGCGTGGTTCGCATCACCGCGTCGGATCGCTGCAGCTGCGCGGTGACCTCGAGCAGGGGCTCGGCTGCGCTCGCGGCGGACATGCCCTGGCGCTCATAGATGCGATCGGGCCGGCCGTAGAGGCGGGCGGAGTGCTGCGTGAACTCGGGTGTCCCGATGGCGCGCACCATGCGAGCTGCGGTCAGGTAGCTCCAGGCCGTCTTGTAGAGATGGCTACCCATCGGGTGGCCACGGTCGCATCGGGCCATCAGCGCCTTGAGCGCCTCGATCTCCGCGCGATGGTCCGGCGGCGCGGCTTCGATCGTCGGCAAGCGCGGCGCGCCCAGGCGCCAGCCCTGCAGGAAGCGCTCCTCCTGCTGTCGTGGC
This sequence comes from Anaerolineae bacterium, assembly GCA_035464455.1. GTDB lineage: Bacteria > Chloroflexota > Limnocylindria > Limnocylindrales > CSP1-4 > JAFMJV01. Next base: position 458 of record DATHSE010000177.1, read on the forward strand.
CAGGTCAGATTGGACAGGACCCGGATGGACTTGCTGATGCCGATCAGCTCGGCGTCGAGCCGGTCGCAGCGCTCCAGCGCCTCAGGTGTCAGGGCCATGGCAGCGCTCCGAGTCGTCGTCGGCGAGGTCAAGTCCACCGATCAGGCGCGCAGCATGACACACCGCTGCCCGGGGTCGACGCCAGGGTAGTCACTCGGCCGGCGGCAGACGCTCCGCGAGGACCTCGGCGAGGTGGCGCGCGCGGCGGCCTGAGAGCGAGTCGATCTGCGTGCGGCAACTGAAGCCATCGGCCAGCAGCGGCGCATCGGGGGCGGACTCGAGCGCTGGCAGCAGCTCCAGCTCGGCGACGCGGCGGGCGATCTCCTCGTGACCGGCCTCGGCGCCGAAGTTGCCGGCGAGGCCGCAACAGCCTTCCAGCTCCTTGCCGACGGCGATGCCGTTGCGCTCGTACACGCGCCGGTCAGCGTTGAGGCCAAGGACTGCCTGCTGGTGGCAGTGCGGCTGGGCGATGGCCGGCGCCGCGATGGTGGCCGGGGGCGGCGCGACGTACTCGACACGATCCAGCAGCTCCGCCAGCGTCGTCGCCCGAGCGGCCAGATCATGGGCGCGCGGATCGCCGGGCAACAGCTCCGGCAGGTCCGACCGCAGCATCGTGGCGCAGGACGGATCCAGCACCACGACCGGCTCGTCGCCCCCCAGCTCGGGTGCGCCCAACGACCGCTGCAGCACGCGTCGTGCCATGCCCAGCTGGCCGGTCGTGTGCCAGGTGAGGCCGCAGCAGACCGACCGTCCGGGGACGATGACCTCGAAGCCGGCCGCTTCCAGCACCCGCACCGCAGCGTGCGCCACCTGGGGGGTGAGATGGTTGTTGAAGGTATCCGGCCAGAGCACGACCCGACCGTGTGCCGTCTTGCGCCGAGCGCGATGCTGATGATCGCGCGTGAAGGTCCGCGGCGCGATGGGCGGGATGCCACGGTCGGCGGCGATGCCGGCGGCCAGGCTGAACAGCCGGCCGGTGAGGCGCGAGCGCGTCACCAAGTTGACCAGCCATGGCACCCGCGCCGTGAGCTTCAGCCACAGCGGCAGCCAGCCCAGCGAGTAATGCGAGAGCGGGCGCATGCGGCGTCGGTAATGGTGGTCCAGGAACTCGGCCTTGTAGGTGGCCATGTCCACGCCCGTCGGGCACTGCGAGACGCAACCGCGACAGGCGAGACAGAGATCGAGCGCGTCGCGCACGTCCGTCGAGCTCCAGCCATCCTTGGCCAGGCTGCCGGCGACCATCTCCTGGAGCAGGCGGGCGCGGCCACGGGTGGAATGCTGTTCATCGCGGGTCGCCCGGAAGCTGGGACACATGAGCGCAGAGCCCTGGGTGGAGACGCAACGCCCGACGCCGATGCAGCGGTCGACCCCGGCTCGGAAGTCACCGCCATCGTCGCCCAGGGCATGTCGCGGGCGGAGCTCCAGCAGAGTCGGAGCGGCCGCACGCAGACCCTCGGTGATCGGCGGCGGGTCGACGATGATGCCCGGGTTGAGGCTGCCGGCCGGGTCCCAGATGCGCCGGAACTCGCCGAAGGCCTCGATCATCCGGGGCCCGAACTGGCGCTCGAGCAGGCGGCCGCGCGCGCGACCGTCGCCGTGCTCGCCGGAGAGCGAGCCGCCGTGGTGAACCACCAGGTCGGCCGCCTCGGACATGAACCGCTCGAAGCGCTCGGTGCCGCCGGGCTCGCCCAGGCCGAAGCCCACCCGAAGATGGATGCAGCCCTCTCCGTAGTGGCCATAGGAGATGGCCTGCATGTCATGTCGATCCAGGAGCGCGCGCAACTCGGCAAGATAGGCGCCCAGACGCTCGGGTGGCACGGCCGAGTCCTCGAAGCCGGGCCAGGCCCTGGTCCCATCGGCCAGGCGGAAGGCGTAGCCCGCGCTGTCCTCTCGGATCTTCCACAACGCCGCCTGGTCTCGAACGTCCTGGAGGAGGCCTACGTCCCTCGAGTCGAGCGAACGGCCGATGGCCGCGGCAAGCCGCGCTGCGTGATCGCGAGCCCCCGGCGCATCGTCGGCGCGCGCCTCGACCATCAGCCAGGCGCCACCCTCGGGCAGCCCCACGTCCGCGGCCTGGGCGTGAACGAGGGCCAGGAGCTCCGCCGAGAGCGACTCGACCGTGAACGGATGTGCCGTGAGCAGCTCCGGCACCCGCTCGGCACCTTCGATGTCGTCGCGGAAGGCGAGCACCAGCAGGGCCGACGTGGTCGGTGGCCGGACCAGGCGCAGGGTGGCGCGCGCGAGGACGGCACAGCTGCCCTCGGTCCCGGCCATCGCCTTCGCCGGGTCGGGTCCGTGCTCAGGCAGCAGCCAGTCGAGGGCATAGCCGGAGACACGCCGCGGCCACGGCGGCAGCTCAGCGCGGATGAGCTCCGCCCTGGCCTCGCTGAACCGGCCCAGCTGCTCCGCCAGCTGTCCACTGGGTGAGGGCCAAGCGGGGTCGTGCGGGCGTGCGGGAGCCTCGGGGCTGGTCAGCCGCACGCGCGAGCCATCGGAGCGGACCAGGTCCAGGCCCAGGGTGTTCTGTGCCGTGGTGCCCCAGGCGACCGAGTGTGCACCGCAGGCGTTGTTGGCGATCATGCCGCCGATGGTGCAGCGGCTGTGCGTCGATGGATCGGGGCCGAAGCGCAAGCCGTGCTCCATCGCCGCCGCGTTGAGGTCGTCGAGCACGACGCCCGGCTCGACCACGGCGTAGCCTTCCTGGGCGTTCAGCTCCACGATGCGGTCAAGACGGCGCGTGGTGACGATCACGCCGCTGCCGAGGGCGTTGCCGGCGATGCTGGTGCCGGCACCGCGCATGGTCAGGGGCGTAGCGGTCTCACCGCAGATGCGCACGACCGCCGCGAGCTCGTCCACGCTGGCGGGCTCCACCACCAGCGCGGGAAGTGCGCGGTACAGCGACGCGTCCGAGGTGAAGGCTGCGCGCACACCGAGACCGGAGCGAACGCCATCAGCGAGGGCCTCGCGCAGCCGCTGCTCGACAAGATCGATCCCGATCGAAGGAGCTGCCATCAGCTCCCCTTCGAACCGACCGTCGTGCCCACGAAGTGAGCGTACCACCGCGGAAGCTGCTTGCCCTCCGCAGCGGTGCACCCTCGAGATCGGCGCCGGGCCGTCACTGCGAGGCGCCTGTAACGCCAGCCCACTGCGAGAGTGCGCGAACGTAGCGACGCGCCCGCGACCATGGTCTTGCGATCTTCGAGCGCGATCCAACCGGCTCCCCGGGCTCCTTGGGTCGCGCCCTGGTCGCGTCGTGGTCCCGCGGCCGCTCCCCCCCTGCAGCGGGTCCACGGCCACTTGGTCTCTCAGCGGCGGAGGTGCATCGATGACCCACCTGCAGTTGACGCCCGAGCAGCCTCCGGCCGGATCGGCCGAGGGCGACGGCGCGGCTGAGGGCGAGATCCCAGCCCCCGAGGCAGACGAGCTGCGGCAAGCCGAGGCCCGACGCCTCGAGATCATGGAGCGGGAGCGAGCCACCGACGAGGGCATGCCGACACCGGCTCCGGCCGACGATGAAGACGGCGAGAACCTTGACGGTGAGGAGCGTGACGGCGAGGAGCATGACGTCGATGCCTGAATGGAGCGACAAGGACGAGCGCCAATACGAGCACGTGAAGCAGAGCGCCAAGGAGCGTGGCCGTGGAGAGGATCGCGCCAGCGAGATCGCCGCGCGGACGGTCAACAAGCAGCGCCGTCAGGAGGGCCGTACACCCAACCGTCGGACGTCCGGGACCGGCAACCCGACCACGCGCCTGGAGAAGCGAAC
>DATHSE010000178.1:0-3611 GCA_035464455.1 Anaerolineae bacterium
GAGGAGCGTCAGGATCGCCTGTGCGCCCTCGGTCGTACCGCGGTCGGTCAGCTCGCCATCCTCGTTGTAGCTGAGCCTCACGTTCTGCGCGTCGCTGAAGCCCTGCAGCGCGTCGGCGCCATCCTGGGCGCGCAGGTAGGCGTAGCCGGCCGCGCCCCAGGCGACGACGCCGATGATGATGAGCACGACGCCGACGATCTTCAGCTTCGATGCCATGGGTGGGGGGCTCCCTTCTCTATCGGTCGGGCCTGTCGTTGACCCCGCGACCGTCAGTCTTGGCCTGGTGGTGCACCCTGTGGTCGTGAACAGCCAGACCCTTGGTATTGATTCCCGCCATCTTGGCGTGCCCCCGCGCACGGGGCGGGGGCCGTTCGGCCCGTTTCGGCAGGACTGCCAGACATTCTCTATCAAGCGCGCCTGAAATGCCGCGGCCAAGTGCGCGGCCGTCCAACGCCGCTGGCCGGAGCCGGGAACGCCGCTGGCCGGAGCCGGGAACGCCTAGCGGACGACCTTGCTGTAGAAGTTGACCACGAGCTGGGCCTTGCCGTTGCCACGTCTCGCGACCGCCACGCCCATTGCCTTGTAGCGTCCGTCCTTCAGCTGACGCCAGTGCCAGCCTCCATAGGCCTTCTCGCGCTGCCACCAGCGCACGATGAACTTGACCATGCGCTGGGGGTCGTAGGCGGCGCAGCCTACGTTCTCGCCGTTCACGCCGTACTTCAGGCCCGCTGCCGCGAAGCGCCGGTCGACCGTGGAGCCGGCCAGGCTGTGGCCGACCCAGCAGGTCCGGTTCGAATAGAGCTTCGCGGTGCGCTTGGCCCAGGGCCACGCGACCTTGTTCGAGATGCGCTCGCTGCGCTTGAGCGCGGGGCGCTTGGCGGAGTACCGGCCGCTGCCCCGGCCCTTGCACGAGCCGGCCTCGGTGATCTTGCCACCGGTCCGCAGGCAGTTGACCAGCCTGAAGGCCATGTCCTCCGCACCATGTGCGCGCCTGGGTTCTGCAGCGGTCGTGGGTGCGGCGCTCAGGGCTACCAGCAGCAGCGTCAGCAGGCTGGCGATGACGATGTGGACACGTGCAGACTGACGTTTCACTCGGCAGCTCCCTGCTGCCGCACGGCTTCGCTCAACGGTGGGCCTCCGTCTTACTCCCTCGTTTGCGGAACGCCTGAGCTGGGGCTCGCGGCCGGGGCACTGGCCTTGGACGTTCCGATGGTAGAGCCGGCATTCGCTGGGGCGTCTGCCGACCGTGACCGGCATAGGGTACAGCGCCTTCGATCGGTTCGTCACGCCCGGCAGGGTCGGAGCGGGCGCGCTTCCGGGCTTCGGGTTGTGGCAGGCTGGTGCCACGTCCGATCCATCAACCTGCTTGGAGACTTCATGCCGGCACCCTGGCTCGATCCGGAGCTCGTGGCCCGCGGCCGCGAGCCCATGCACGCGCTCGCCCACGACCCGGGACTGTCGCTCGACGGCACGTGGCGCTTCGAACTGCTCCCGAACCCCGACGCCCTGCCCAGCGGGGGCTGGCGTGACATCACCGTCCCGGGCTGCTGGACGCGCCAGGACACGGCCGACCTGCCCCACTACACCAATGTCCAGATGCCCTTCGCGGGTGAGGCGCCGCACGCGCCTCGGCGCAACCCGACGGGCCTGTACGAGCGCGACTTCGAGCTGCCCGTGGCGTGGTCGGACAAGCGCGTGGTGCTGCACGTCGGGGCCGCCGAGTCGGTCGTCCTCGTCACGCTCAACGGCCATCGCATCGGCATCGGCAAGGACTCCCACCTTGCCTCGGAGTTCGACATCAGCGAGCACGTGTGCGCCGGCAGCAACAGGCTGCAGCTGATGGTCGTGAAGTGGTCGGATGCGACCTTCATCGAGGACCAGGACCAGTGGTGGCATGGCGGTCTCACCCGCTCGGTCTACCTCTATGCCACCGAGCCGATCTACCTTGCCGATGTCGCGGTCGACGCCGCGCTCGGCGAGGATGGCCGATCCGGCCGGCTCGACATCAGGGTCCAGGTCGGGGGCGTGCGTAGCGATCTGGCGCCGGGCTGGACGGTCGAGGCACAGCTGGAAGGCAGCGACGTCGTGCTCGCCGGCTCGCCCGCAAGCTTCGAGCTGCCGTACTGGGCGTCCGATCCGGCCGAGCGGGCCGTGATACGACGCCATGAGCTGTACGGGGCCGGCGGCATGGGTGAGGCGAGTGCCCGTTGGGACGCGCTGCAGCCCCACCTCGAGCCGGCCAGGACGGGCTCGGTGAAGCTGTCGATGCATGTTCCCCGCGTCGATGCCTGGTCGGCGGAGAGCCCACGCCTGTACCCGCTCGAGGTGAGGCTGCGTCGGCCCGACGGCAGCCTGGCCGACAGCAGCGTGATCCGTGTCGGCTTCCGCACCGTCGAGGTTCGCGGCACCGATCTGCTGATCAACGGCGAGCGCGTCCTCATCCGCGGCGTCAACCGGCACGAGTTCGACCAGCACACCGGTCGCGTCGTCTCTCGCGACGACATGCGCGCCGACCTGGTGGCCATGAAGCGTCACGGGTTCAACGCCGTGCGCACCGCGCACTACCCCAACCACCCCGCCTTCCTGGACCTGACCGACGAGCTCGGCCTGTACGTCGTGGACGAGGCCGACATCGAGTCGCACGCCTTCCAGGCCACGCTCTGCGACGATCCCCGCTACCTGGCGCAGTGGGTAGCGCGCGTCTCGCGCATGGTGCTGCGCGATCGCAACCACCCCTCGGTCTGCGCCTGGTCGCTGGGCAACGAGTCGGGCTACGGCGCCAACCACGAGGCGGCGGCGGCGTGGCTGCGTCGGCATGAGCCCACCCGGCCGCTGCACTACGAGGGCGCCATCCGCTTCGACTGGGCCGGTGGCGAACGGGCGACCGACCTCGTCTGCCCGATGTACCCCGAGATAAGCGCCATCGTCGAGTTCGCCCAGTCTGGTCGCCAGGACCGGCCGCTCATCATGTGCGAGTACTCGCACGCGATGGGCAACGGGAGCGGCACGCTGGCCGAGTACTGGGACGCCATCGAGTCAACGCCGGGGCTGCAGGGCGGCTTCATCTGGGAATGGCGCGACCACGGCCTCCTCCAGGAGCTGCCCGACGGCCGCACGCGCTGGGCGTATGGAGGGGACTTCGGCGATACGCCGCACGACGGCCCCTTCGTCACCGACGGTCTCGTCTGGCCCGATGGGACCCCCAAGCCCGCCCTGCGAGAGGCGCAGTACCTCAACGCCGCCGCGCGCGTCACCGAGGTGGATGCGGACCGAGGCGTCATCGTCGTCGCCAACCGGCTCCACTTCCGCGACCTCGGCTGGCTGGCCGCCACCTGGGAGCTGGCCGATGACGGCGTGGTGGTGGCGGCGGGAAAGGTCGAGCTGCCACCCGTCGCTCCCGGCCAGAGCGCCGAGGTGCCCCTGCCGGGCTGGCGCGACCCCGACGAGACGGGCGCTGAACGCTGGCTCACCATCCGCTTCGTCACCCGTGCCGATGAGGCTTGGGCACCGGGCGGCACCGAACTCTGCTGGGACCAGGTCCCGCTGTCCGAGGCGCCGACCGCGGTGGTGCTCGAGCCAGCCCCCGGGTCAGTCAGTCTCGAGCTCGACGC
>DATHSE010000179.1:0-4926 GCA_035464455.1 Anaerolineae bacterium
CCCGGTGCCACCGCGGGCCCAGTGCCACGGACCCGGTGCCGCCCGGTGCCACCGCGGGCCCAGTGCCACGGACCCGGTGCCGCCACGGGCCCAGGCTTGGCTGCCGTGATGGTGCCGTCACCGTCAGCGCCTACCATTCAGGGTGATGAGCACCTCTCCTGAGCACACCGGCCAGCCTCCTGAGCACACCAACCGCCTGGCCGATGAGACCAGCCCCTACCTGCTGCAGCATGCCCACAACCCCGTGGACTGGTATCCGTGGGGTGAAGAGGCGCTCGCGCGCGCCGGCGAGCTGGATCGGCCCATCTTCCTCAGCATCGGCTATGCCGCCTGCCACTGGTGCCACGTGATGGAGCGCGAGTCATTCGAGGACGAGCAGGCAGCGGCCGACCTCAATGCCAGCTTCGTGGCCATCAAGGTCGACCGGGAGGAGCGGCCCGACCTCGACAGCATCTACATGAACGCGGTCCAGGCCATGACGCGCCAGGGCGGCTGGCCCATGAGCGTCTTCCTGACACCCGACGGACGACCCTTCTACGGCGGCACCTACTTCCCTGACGAGCCGCGCCATGGCTTGCCCTCCTTCCGTCAGCTGCTGGCCCGTATCGCCGAGCTGTGGGCGAGCCAGCGCGACGAGATCGAGCGGACCGCCACCCACGTGGCCGAGCACATCCGCAATGAGCAGGATGCCCCCGCTCGCCTGGCAGAGCAGATCTCCGGCAAGCCGGCACCAGACCCTGGCCTGCTGCTGCGGGGCGTCGTGGAGACGCTGCGCAGGGACTTCGACGCGGTCGATGGTGGCTGGGGCGGCGCACCCAAGTTCCCCCAGCCGATGACGCTCGAGCTGCTGCTGCGCGAGCATCTCCGCACGGCCGCGCGCGACCCCCTGGTCATCGCCGAGAAGACGCTCGATGCCATGGCCGCGGGCGGCATCTATGACCACCTCGGCGGTGGCTTCGCACGTTACGCCACCGACAGGCAGTGGCTGATCCCCCACTTCGAGAAGATGCTCTACGACAACGCCCAGCTGGCGCGTGTCTACAGCCATGCGGCGCAGGTCACCGGCGACGACCACTACGCCTATGTGGCGCGCGAGACGCTCGACTTCGTCACCCACGAGCTGCGCAACCCGCCCGGTGGAGCTTTCGCCTCCAGCCTCGACGCCGATACCGACGGCCAGGAGGGACGCACCTACACCTGGCAGGCCGCGGAGATCCGCGAGATCCTGGCCGATGATGCGCCCCTGTTCGAGGCGGCCTACGGCGTCACTCCCGCGGGCAACTGGGAGGGCCGCACCATCCTCCATCGAGTCCGCTCCGATACCGAGCTTGCGGCCGCGTTCGGCCGCCCTCGCGACGAGATCCGTGAGACGCTGGTGCAGGCTCGAGTGAACCTGCTTCGCGCCCGCGATGCGCGCCCACAGCCGGCCCGCGACGACAAGGTGCTGACCTCCTGGAACGGCCTGCTGATCGGCGCCCTGGCCGAGGCCGGGACGAGCCTGCACGAGATGGCCCTGGTCGAGATCGCGACCGAGGCTGCCGACTTCGTGCTGGACTACCTGCGTACCGACGATGGGCGCCTGCTGCGCTCATGGAAGGACGGTCGGGCCCGACACTCCGGGACACTGGAGGACCATGCCCATCTCGCAGATGGGCTGCTCGCGCTCTACGAGGCCACCTTCGAGGAGCGCTACTTCGTGGCTGCACGCGAGCTGGCCGACCTCATCCTCGAGCGCTTCAGTGCCGATGAAGGCGGCTTTCACGACACTGCCGACGACGCCGAGGCGCTCTTCGCGCGTCCGCGCAGCCTGCAGGACAACGCCATCCCGTCGGGTGGCGCCATGGCCACCACCGTGCTGCTCCGGCTGGCCGCGTTTACCGGCGAGGGCCGCTATCGCAGCGCCGCCGAGCGCGCCCTGGCGCCGGTCCTCGATATCGCGGGCAGGCACCCCACGGGCTTCGCCCAGTGGCTGCTGGCCTACGGCCTTGCCAGCAACCCCATCGACGAGATCGCCATCATCGGGCAGCCCGATGCAGCCGACACGCAGGCGCTGCTGACGGTGGCGCGCAGCCGTTATCGACCCGGCCAAGTCATCGCGGTCAGCGCGGACCCAGCCTCCACGGCCGTGCCGCTGCTGCGCGACCGCAGCATGGTCGAGGGCGCCGCGACCGCCTACGTGTGCCGTGGCTTCGCCTGCCGGCAACCCACCACCGACCCCGATGCGCTGGCGCGTCAACTCGAGAGCGCTTCGGCATCGTAGGCTAGGACGATGCAGCCTGACACCTCCCGATGACCACCCCTCGCGCCTCGGGCGCGCCTCGCGCCCCGCGCGCCATCATCTTCGACCTCGACGGCACGCTCGTGGACACGGTAGGGACCCGTGTCCACTCGTGGATGGCGGTGTTCCCCAGGTTCGGCATCCAGCCCGAGCCCGCGTTCCTTGCCCCTCTCATGGGCTCCGACGGGAAGCTGCTCGCGCGCATGGTGGCGGAGCATTACGGCGTGGAGCTGCGACCTGGCGATGACGCCCAGATCGACATCGAGGCCGGCCTCGAGTTCCGGGTCCTCAACGCGCAGCCGCGGGCACTGCCTGCCGCGCGCGACATCCTCGAGTCGCTCACCGACCAGGGTCTCCCCTGGGCGGTGGCAACCTCCAGCCTGCCCGACGATGCCCGCGAGTCGGTGCAGTCACTGGGCCTGCGAGCCATGCCGCTGATCTGCGACGGTGCCGACGTCGAGCACGCCAAACCTGCACCAGACTTGCTGCTCAAGGCCGCCGGCCTGTTGCACGTGGAGCCGGAAGCGGCGTGGTACGTGGGCGATTCGCGCTGGGACATGCTGGCCTCGCGTGCCGCGGGCATGCGCGCCATCGCGGTGCTCACCGGTGCTACTGCAGAGGCCGAGCTGCGCGAGACCGGCGCCGACGCCGTCTACCCCACGTTACGGGAGTTCATGGTCGACATCCTCGCCAGCTGAGCCGCTATCGCTCACCGTCTCCGGCGAGCAGTGCTGCCGCATCGCCGACCGACGCCCGCACCTCCGGCGTGAGTCGATCGCGGCGTCCGTGACTGGAGTCGTGAGCCAGTGCCTCGAGTCGCGCCTCGACCGCGCGCATGGCCGCGAGCTGTTGGTCACGTAGCTCGACCAACGCCCCGCGCCCCGCCTGGGCGGCGGCCGCAAGCAGGTCGCCAAGGTGTGTCAGGCACCAGGCTGCCGATCCGATGGCTGCATTCCACGCAGGATCGCTCGTGGCCAGATCCACCAGCCGCCGCGACGATGCTGCGGCCAGCGTCCGCTCGTGCTCGCAGACCGGGCAGTCCCAGGCCGGTCGCGTGGCTGCCCGGATGCGCACGGCGGCGCGGAAGCCGGCAGCACCCTCCAGCGCGCGGCGCCGAGCCGCCAGCTGCGAGCGCAGGAAGATGCCGCCACCCACGCCGTCGCCATTGCCCGCCGTGTCAGCGCGCACGGCGGCCCGGACGTGACGGCCGCAGAAGCCGCCGCCCGCCACGAACCGGTCCCGATAGGCACGGTCGGTAGTGTGCTGGTACAGCAGCGAGTCGAGATACTGTGGAGCGACCTTCGCGACGTGCACGCACATCGGGCAGCCGCGGGCAGCGAGCGCCTCGACGAGCGCCTCGTCGCCCATGGATCGCGCCCGCGGCCGGCGTCGGTCGGTGGTTTCGGGGTCGTCCATGCGAAGGCAGTCTACGCGTCCAGGTCGCACGTGAAGCCGACAGCACCGGCTGGCGCTATCGTGTCGCTCTCTCGCTTAGGCAACCATCACACGAGGAGATCGCATGGCAGAGCTACTGGTCATCGGGTACCCGGACGTCGAGACCGCCAACAAGGCGCTCGAGACGGTGGGTCAGCTGGAGAAGGACCTCATCCTGCAGACCGGCGGCGCGGCCGTCGTGCGCAAGACCGAGGACGGCAAGGTCGAGATGGTCACCAAGACCGGGGCCACCGGCGCCGGCGCCGCCATGGGCGGCTTCTGGGGCCTGCTCTTCGGACTGCTCTTCGTGGTCCCCGTCGCCGGGCTCGTCATCGGCGGCATCATGGGCGCCCTGATGGGCACCATCAGCGGCTGGGGCGTGAAGGACGAGTTCCGCAAGCGCGCCGCCGATGTGCTGCAGCCCGGCGGCTCGGCGCTCGTGGTCTTCGTCAGCAAGGCCACCCCGGACAAGGCGCTCGCGGCGCTCGCACCGTTCGGTGGCGAGCTGCTGCGCACCAGCCTGTCCGAGGATGCCGAGAAGGAGATCCAGCACGCGCTCGACGCCCAGGGGCTGCCGCAGGGGACCGAGAGCAAGGCCGAGTAGGCCGACGCCCAGCGCAGAGCGGACCTCCGTAACCAACGACGACGCCCCGGTGGTCCAACCACCGGGGCGTCTCGATTCGAGTCCGCTGGCTCGGCTACGGGGTGACCGAGAAGTCTCCCTGCATGGTGTAGTAGTGACCGGGCACCGTGCAGGCGAACCGTAGGTCGCCGATGTCATCGGGCACGACCCACTCCAGCTGCTGGATGCCGCTGTTCCAGTCCGGCAGCCCGACGTCGGTACTGCCACCGGGGACCTGCAGCTCGCCGTCCGGTCCGATCCAGAAGTTGTGCGCGAAGCCGGCCGTGTTGTCGATGCGGAAGATGACGGTCTCGCCGGGCGTGACCGGGATGTCGCGGATCTGCTCGCCGTTCTGCAGGAAGCGGATGGCGGCATCAGCCTCGAGGTCGATGACACGCGCCTCAGCGGACGGCTCCGCGGGCTGTCCGGACTCGGCGGGCTCTGCCGGGGCCGCCGGCTCGGCGGGCGGCTCGGCGGGGGCCTCGCTGGCCGAGAAGGTGCCCTGCATGATGCTGTAGTGTCCCGGCACGGTGCAGCCGAACTTGAGGCCGCTGACATCGGCCGGCACGACCCACTCCAGCTCCTGGACGCC
>DATHSE010000180.1:0-1554 GCA_035464455.1 Anaerolineae bacterium
GAAGCGAACGCGCTCGAGCAGCGGGTTGCGCGCATCTTCGGCCTGGTACAGGACGCGCTCGTTGAAGTCCAGCCACGAGAGCTCCCGCGTGAGGAATGGGAACCCGGGCGGCCGGGCCAGCCGAGGGCCGGGCTGGGAGCGGGTCGAGTCGCCGGTGGTGGTCACGGTCGGATGATGCTAGCAGGGGCCTGCACGTAGGCGGCAGGACGGCCCGGCCGACGCCCCCCGCCATGCTCAGCCATGGGTGTGCTCATGAGGTGGGCTCTGCTCGGCCTCGGCCTCGGCTTCGGTGGGGGGCGGGACAACGGCAGCATCGACTCGACGGGCGGCTGCGCCGTCGCCATGGGCAGGGCAGGGACAGTTGCGTCGAAGGTGCTCGAAGGAGTAGAAGCCGCTGCTGTGGCCATCGGCCCACACCGGCTGCACGGCGTAGTGGCCCACGAGCGAGATGTCGCTCAGGGTCACCTGCTCGTCGCTGAGCGTGGGGTTGGAGTCGAGCCAGCCAGGCTGCCCGGCCTCGCCGCGGCAGAAGGCGCAGGGGCAGAGCCAGCGCAGCGAGCTGAAGCCGAACACGCTCTGATGGCCGTCGGCCCAGTCGATGCGGAGCTCGTGCGCAGGCCGGTCGGCGTGGATCTGCTGGGGCTTGATGGCGTCAGCGCGAAGATCGTCGGTCATGCTGACGACTGTGCCACAGGTGGCGGCTGGTCGAGCTCGCGGAACGCGCGCACGGCCGCCTTGACGGTGGGGTAGAAGTGCTCGGGGTCCATGGTCTCGTAGATGCTGTACCGCTCCAGCTTCTCGCGCACGGGATCCTTCAGCTCGGCGAAGACGAGATGGATGCCCTCGGTGTTGAGCCCCTCGTCGAGGTTGACCAGCATGTCCGCCGCGGTGGTGTCGATGTCGGTGATGGGCTCGGCGGCGATCACCACCCAGCGCGGGGTCGGCTGGGTGCTGGCGACCAGGCCGCGTACGCGATCGCGGAAGAGGATGGAGTTGGCGAAGAACAGCGGCGCATCCCAGCGCAGGATGACCAGGCCGGGGACCTGCTCGGCACGCGGATATCGCGAGACATCGTGGAAGCCCGGGACGCCCTCGGGGTCGCCCAGGACGGCCGAGTAGGGTCGCCAGGCGCGCACGAAGATCTCGATGACCGAAACGACCACGGCGATGACGATGCCCTCCAGGACGCCCACGAGCACGACGCCGAGGAAACAGATGACCGCGATGGCAAAGTCGCTGCGCCGCACCCGCCACAGCCGGCGCAGGCGCGGGATGTCCAGCAGGGCTGCACCGGCCACGATGATGACGGCCGCCAGCACCGACAACGGCAGGGACTGCACCAGGCCGGGGACCAGCACGAGCATGCCCAGCACCAGCGCCGCGGCCAGCAGGCCGGTCAGCTGCGTCTTGGCGCCGGCCTGGTCGGCCACGGCCGTGCGGGAGCTGCTGGAGCTGATGGGGAAGCCGGAGAAGAGCCCGGCGGCCACGTTGGCCGAGCCGATCGCCACGATCTCCTGGTCGGTATCGACCTCGGCGCCGCGCTTGGTCGCGAAA
>DATHSE010000181.1:0-10058 GCA_035464455.1 Anaerolineae bacterium
TCCGTTCCCATCGTCTGCCAGATCGGCCGACTGGACGTCCGCCAGCCCAACCTCGCCTACTACACCGTGATGGGGCATCCCCTCGACTGACCGGGCCGCGTCGATTGACTGGGCCGCGTCGCCTGCTCAGGCCGCGTCGAGCGCCTCGAGGATGGGCGCCAGCGACTCCACGCCCGCGGGCGTGATGGGGTCGATGACCAGCTGCACATGGCTGATGCCTTCGGTGGCGAAATCGCGCAGCACGGCAGCCACATCCTCGGGCGCTCCCCCGATGGACGGCGCTTCCGCGGTCCGCTGCTGCTGCGCGCCGGGAAGGCGCACGAACGCGGCCACGGTGCGCTCGATCTCGGCCGGGTCGCGGCCGACCTCTCGACAGGCGGCATCGACCAGCTCGCGCTGCTCGGCCAGGCCCTCGGCACGATTGCCGTAGCTGACGTACCAGGCGTTCCATCGCTGCGCGTGGGGCATCGTGATACGCAGCATGCGTGGCCCTCTGGAGCCGACGCGCAGCGGCCGACCCTCCGGCCGCGGACCGCGCGGCAGGAGCTCGCAGTCACGCAGGGTGTAGTAGCGCCCCTCGAAATCGATGCGGCCCTCGCGCAGCAGCGTGCGAATGATGGTGAAGGCTTCGTCGAAGCGCGAGATGCGATGGTCGAAGGGCAAGCCGAAGGCGGCGTACTCGGTGGCGTTCCAGCCGGCGCCGAGGCCAAGGACAAGCCGTCCGCCGCTGATCTCGTCGACGGTGGCGGCCATCTTCGCCAGCACGCCCGGCTGGTGGAAGGAAGTTGCAGCCACCAGCGGTCCGATCTCCACGCGCGAGGTGATGGCCGCGATGGCCGCCAGCTGTGTCCACGCTTCCCACGGCCCGCGCACACCGGCCTGGTCGCGGTAGAGGTAGTGGTCACCGACCCAGATCGAGTCGAGACCGATGTCCTCGCCCACGCGAGCCATGCTTGCGACATCGGCCCAGCGCGGCTCGTACTCCACCTCCGGCAGCTGCACGCCGACCTTGAGCGGCCTGCTCATCCCTGCTCCTCGTGCTGCGCGCTGTGACGGCCCGATGACGTGTGCCGCAGACGCGGTGGCCGGCGTCACATTCCCGTCGCTGGCGGCAGCATACGGTCGCAGCATGAACCGCATCGCCTTCAGTGTGGCCAGCATCGTCCTTGGGCTGGCTGCCACCATCACGTCCATCACCGGAACCGCCTCCCAGCCTGCGTTCGCCGCGGCGGAAGGCGAGCTGGTTTCGTGATGGGCCACAGGGCCACCAGCCGAGCCAGCGCGAGCGGGATGCGCTCGGCTGCCGCCCGGGCTACCGAGTCGGTCTGGGACTATCCGCGGCCGCCGCGCGTCGAGCCGTCCGATCGCCACATCCGCGTCATCGTCGATGGCACCGTCGTCGCCGACAGCCGCCGCGCCGTGCGCGTGCTCGAGACCTCCCATCCGCCCGGCTGGTACGTCCCCGCCGAGGACGTGCGCATGGACCTGCTGCGGCCGACCAGCCGCCAGACGGTCTGCGAGTTCAAGGGCACGGCGCGCTACTACACCATCAGCGCCAGCGGCCCCGAGCGGGCCGACGCCGCCTGGACGTACCCGCGGCCGCTGCCGGGCTTCGAGGCCATCGCCGGCCACGTCGCCTTCTATCCCGGGCGGGTGGACGAGGCGTGGGTGGACGACGAACGGGTGCTGCCGCAGGCGGGCGACTTCTACGGCGGTTGGATCACCTCGGACGTGACCGGTCCCTTCAAGGGCGGGCCCGGTACACGCGGCTGGTAGCTGCGAACCACCCCCGAGACCACCTCGCACCGCACCCTTTCGCTCCGCCAGTAGCCCCCCGGTACGGGGAGCGGCCGTACCAAGAGGTGGTGGGCGGAAGCGTGGCCGGCGGGCAGATTCCCCTCAGATATCCCATAGCGATGCCGTTCCACTGCACGGCCTCACTCGTGAGGAACCCCTCTCCCTCACGAATGGGGGTGGAATAGGTAACGCGGACTCTATGCCCGGTGGCAAGGTCGGCCCCCTCCTCCCGACCTCGCCACCGGGCTTCTTCGTCGCCCGGCGATGCTCCATCGTCCGCCCATGCGCCGGGTCTCAGTAGATCCGTGGGACAAAGCGGCGCGTCCTCGACACGTACGTTCGGTAGCCCGCGTAGTGCGCCGCCAGCCAGGCTTCCTCGCGGCGGGACTTGAGATCGAAGAAGACCGCCACCGCGAACGCCAACACCAGCGTCAGAGGACTCGCCGCCACGAGGCCCCAGCCGAAAGCAGCCACGATGATGCCGCCGTAGATGGGATGTCGCACCAGCGCGTAGACGCCGGTCTCCACCAGCTGCGCGTCGTCGCGTGGACGTGGCACGGGCGTGAGGTTGCGCCCGAGATCCAGCAGTCCACGGCCCAGCAACAGCGCGCCGCCGACCATCGCCGCCAGCCCGACGAGCGCGCTGATGGATGCCGGCGTCCCCTGCCAGGCGCCGCCGCTGACGACGCCGGCCAGCGCCACCAGTGGCAGCAGCACCACCTGCAACAGCACCCAGCCCTCTCCCCGCGGACCAAGGCTGGGCAGACGCGTCACGGCGGTGTCAGGCGTCGACCACCTCGGGCACGCCGATGATGTTGTAGCCGCCGTCGACGTAGTGGATCTCGCCGGTCGTCCCACGACTCAGGTCGCTGCAGAGGTACACCGCTGCGTTGCCCAGGTCGTCGATCGAGAGGGGCCGGTGCAGCGGCGCGATCTCCTCGAACAGCCGGTGCATCTTCTTGAAGCCCGACACGCCTGAGGCAGCGAGGGTGCGCACCGGTCCGGCACTGATGGCATTGACGCGGATGCCTTCCTTGCCCAGGTCGACGGCCAGGTAGCGCACGCAGGCCTCGAGCGAGGCCTTGGCCACACCCATCACGTTGTAGTTGACGACGGCCTTCTCCGCGCCGTAGTAGGACAGCGTGAGGATGGCGCCGCCGTCAACCATCAAGGGCCGGGCCTCGCGGGCGAGAGCCACCAGCGAGTAGGCCGAGACGTCGTGGGCCAGTGCGAAGCCCGCGCGCGAGGTGCGGATGAACTCCCCGCCCAGCTCGTCCTTGTTGGCGAAGGCGACCGCGTGGACGAGGATGTCCAGCTGCCCGTAGTGATCCTTCCAGGCGGCGAAGACGCGCTCGATGTCCTCGTCCTTCTGGACGTCGCATGGCTCCACGAACGTCGCACCGAGCCTGGCTGCCAGTGGCTTGACCCGCTTCTCCATGAGCATCTCGACCGACGAGAAGCCCACCTCGGCCCCCTCGCGGTGGAGCGCCTGGGCGATCCCCCACGCGATGGAGTGGTCGTTGGCCAACCCGAAGATGAGGGCGCGCTTGCCTTCCAGCAGACCCATGTGCGTGCATACCTCCTGCCACCAGCCTGCGACACCTGCGGCCACATGCTGGCCCAAGCATACCGATGCCCTGCAGCAGCGCTGCGCCGGCGCGCCAGTGCCGCGGAACCTTCCGGGTCACGACCCCGTGACCAACGGGTGGTACAGACACCACCCCATGCACCCGCACCATGCGGACACGTTCGGGGGGTCACTGATCGGCGATGCTCGGAAGCCGTGAGGGGGCCCCTCGTTCGTATCCTTCGGCGTCGTCGAGGCCGCCGCGTGCGGCCGGACGGGGGTCGGTGACGCCAGGCAACCCCAGCCTTGGGGTTGCGACCGAAAGCGCGCTACCCTATGGGACAGATTCGTCGTCTGGAGGCTCCGTGTCCCTCGCACGGGTTGTTGGTCGTCCCCTCTCCATCGCCATTGCCTTGTGCATGCTCGGCGCACTGCTGCCAGTGGCCGGCATGGCTGCCCCGGCGGGCGCGCCGCGCGAGTACATCGTGGCGCTCGACGTGGCCGACTCGGGCAAGGTCATCGCGCCCAGCAGCCGCAGCGCTCGCCAGCGCATCGACCGCCGCAGCGATCGCGCGGCGAGCGTGACCGACCGGCTCGCGAACGAGGTCGGCTTCAAGACGCGCCACCGCTTCGCCAACGCCATGACGGGCTTCTCAGCCCGGTTGACACCAGCGCAGGCGGCCGAGCTGGCGGCCGATGCCAAGGTCGCCAGTGTTCGTCCGGCCCGCCAGTTCCGCATCGCGGCGCAGGTCGTGCCGAACGGCATCAAGCGCGTGAAGGCCTGGACGGCCGGGGACAGCAGCGCGGACATCGACGCCGACGTGGCCGTGCTCGACACCGGCATCGGGCCCGGCGACAGCAACGGCGATCCGATCCCCGTGGGACCGGCAGGCAGGCCCGAGCTGAACATCGCGGGCGGCATCAACTGCTACGACGATCCCTCCACGCCGAACAAGAACGAGGCGCAGCTCCATCCGGGCCGCTGGGCTGACAGCCACTGGCACGGCACGCACGTGGCCGGCACCATCGGCGCACGCGACAACGACGTCGGGACCGTGGGCGTGGCACCAGGCGTGCGGCTGTGGGCAGTGCGCGTCTTCGAAGGCACGAGCGGTACCGAGGGTTCCATCGTCTGCGGCCTCGACTGGGCCATCGGGACCTGGGCCGATGCCGAGCAGCCCGACATCGACATCATCAACATGAGCATCCAGGGACCGCGGATCGACCTGCGGGAGGACTGCGATGAGATCCTCAACCCCCCGCCTGGTGACGACGAACCGCGAGACCCGATCCACTCCGCGATCTGTCATGCCACGCGACTGGGCATCACCGTCGTGGCCGCCGCCGGCAACCAGGGCGACGATGCCAACCTCAGCTCGCCGGGCGGCTACGACCAGGTCATCAGCGTGGGTGCGATGACCGACTACGACGGACGCGGCTGGGGAGCCGCGGGCAACAACGGCTGCGACGTTCGTGAGCGCGACGATACCTATGCGAGCTACAGCAACTACGGCCGCGACATCGACATCGTGGCGCCCGGTACCTGCGTCCTGTCCACCTGGCCGTCCACGTCGGGCGGTGCCACCTTCCGCTCCACGGGCACCTCCATGGCCACGCCACACGTCACCGGCGCCGTCGCCCGCTACCTCGCCGATCACCCCGGCACGTCTCCCGAGCAGGTGCGGCGGCTGGTCCGCGCTGCCGGCCGCATGGACTGGGAACCCCGGAGCGATCCGCTGTGGAGCGGCGTCAACGACCCCGACGAGCCCAATCGCGTGCTCGACGTCAGAGCCCTGACCGGGCCCGAGATGCTCAGGTCGTGGGTCTACCACGACCGCTTCAAGGTTGGCGGCACGACCGGCTCACGCAGCACGCGTGTCGACGTGCAGCGGGGCGGCGGCTACACCGGCCGTGCCAACCTCGACGTCACCGGCCTGGCCGGCGAGGTCGGCTCGGCCAGCTTCGGGAACGACAGCCTGGAAGGGCTTCTCGGCCTGGGCACGAGCCTCCGCCTCGATCTCAGGGGCGACGGCCCCGACGGCGTCTACGACCTGGGCGTGCGCGCCAACGGGCCGGGCGTGTCGCCGTTCAGCCGCAGCCTGCAGTTGACCGTCGATCGCAGCGGACCGGGCCTCGAGAACCTGACGCTGCACATCCGCGACAGCAGGGCCGAGCTGGCCCAGAAGGGTGCCACGCAGGCGCACCTGCGCTGGGATGCGAGCGACGCGATCAGCGGCGTCGCAAGCGTCAGGCTGCAGCGCAAGATCGGCAACGGAGCCTGGCGTGATGCCGGGACAACGGGGTCCTCCAGCTCTCGCGTGACACTCAAGCCCGGCCAGGCCAACAAGTTCCGTGTCAAGGCCACCGATGGTCTGGGCAACGCCTCCAGCAGCAGGGTGGCCGCGGCCCGGCTCACCGTGCGCGATTCCCGATCGGGTCGCTGGTTCCAGCCCGCCACGGGCGGCTGGCGCACCCAGCCGACGGCGAATGCATACGGCGGCTCGCTGCTCCTGGCCAGGGGCGAGACCGAGAGCCTGACCACCACCTTCAGCGGCAAGGCCGTGGCGCTGGCCGCGGCGGTGGGACCAGGGCGCGGTACCTTCCGGGTCCGCGTCGACGGGGGTGCCTGGAGATCAGTGAGCCTGAAGGCCAAGAAAGCCGGACAGCGCAAGGTCGTCTGGAGCCGGACGCTCGACGAGGGGCCACACACCATCGAGGTCCAGGGCAGACGCGGTCAGACGGCACTCGACGCCATCCTCTTCGTGCGCTGATCCATCCTGGTCGTCCGCTGAGGCCGTGGGCGGCGGCGCGGACGGGGCTCGCCGACGTCGAGGTTCCAGTACCGGCCGATTAGCGCCGGCCGACCACGCGCAGGTAGGCTGCCTCGTACTGTCGGGCCGGCACCCGCCACGAGTGGTCGCGCGCCATGCCCTGCGCCTGGATCCTGGCGAACCTGGGCGCATCCTGCATCGCGGCGATGGCACGCCCGACGGCGTCGATGAGCGCAGCAGGCGCTGCCGGGCCGAAGACGAAGCCGGTGCCGTGCTCGGGGTCCTCGTCGGCGTCGATGACGGTATCGGCAAGGCCACCGCTGTGACGGACCACCGGCGGGGTGGCGTAGCGCATGGCGATGATCTGGCCCTGCCCGCAGGGTTCGAAGCGCGACGGCATGAGGAACAGGTCGGCAGCGGCGTAGATCCGGCGCGCCTCGTCGCGATCGAAGCGCTCCAGCACGGCGATACGGTCGGGATGTCGGCGTGAGAGCGCCACCAGGCCGGCGACCAGCTGCTCGTTGCCGGTGCCGAGCACGATGAGCCGGGCACCCATCTCCACCAATGCCGGCGCGGCCGCCGTCACCAGGTCGAAGCCCTTCTGCGGGTCAAGGCGGCCGATGACACCGAGCAGCGGCCCCCCGGGATCGAGCCGGTGGCGCGTCAGCAGATCGGCACGGGTCAGCGCCTTCCCCGACAGGTCTGCGGCGTCATACGGCGCCACGAGCGCGGCGTCGGTGGCCGGGTCCCAGAGGCTGGTGTCGATGCCGTTGATGATGCCGACGTAGTCGTCGCCTCGACGGCGAAGGGCGTCGTCGAGGCCTCCGCCGAACTCGGGCGTGAGCGACTCGCGGGCATAGTTGGGGCTCACGGTGTTGACGATGTCGGCCACCAGGATGGCCTCACGCAGCAGGTCCACGCCATCGGGCGCGCCGATGGCGGCCGGCAAGTCCAGCTGCCACGCGTCCAGCCGCGGCGTCCAGCCGTGATACGCCAGGTTGTGGCAGGTCAGCATGGTGGCAGCACCTGCCAGCAGCGGATCGCCCGCGTAGCGGTGGCGGAGCGACAGCAGCGCGGGCCCAGCCTGCCAGTCATGCCCGTGGATGACGTCGACCGTGCGCGCCTCGGCGCGGATGGCCTCCAACGCGGCGCGCCCGAGCAGGGTGAAGCGCGCCGCGTTGTCGCCGTAGTCACCCTCGTCACCCATGTAGTAGCCATCTCGGTCGTACGAATGGTGCTTGACCAGGCGCAGCCGGTAGCCATCAGCCTGACCGCTCCACAAGGTCACCAGCTCGTGCCGCGGCTCGCCGTCCGGGCTGCCCACCGGGACTCGCAGATCGAGCGGCACGAGCCCGTCGGGCGGCGTCATGCCGGCGTACCAGGGCAGGTAGACATCGACTTCATGGCCGCGCCCTGCAGGCTGGGGAGATCCGAGCGCCCGGGAGAGCGCGTCGACCACGTCGGCCAGACCACCTGTCTTGGCCCAGGGCTCGCACTCGGAAGCCACCATCGCGATGCGCATCGTGGGCGAATGGTACGCGCTCGAGACGCAAACGCTTGCTCCTCGCCTGCAGCTTCCGTACAAGGACGGCTCAGCCTGTGTAGCATGCCCGGGGTATGCCTTTCCGAACGACCGTCCCCACCCTGCCCTTCCCCGACCATCGTCTGCCGCCGGCACTCGAGGGCCTCAACCGGCTCGCCTACAACCTGTACTGGTCCTGGCACCCCGAGGTGCGCTCGCTCTTCGCCCGCATCGACCACCCCGTCTGGCTCGAGTATCGAAGCCCCGTGGCGGTCCTGCGCGCGTCGCGTGACTGGACGGCCCTGCTCGAGGACGCCGACTTCATGGTGCAGTACCAGAACCTGCTCGAGAGCTTCGATGCCTACATGGCCAACGGTCGCGACCACTGGTTCACACGACACCACGGCGAGGCGCTGGAGGGTCCGGTGGCCTACTTCTGCGCCGAGTACGGCCTACAGGAGTCGGTGCCCATCTACTCGGGCGGCCTGGGCGTGCTGGCGGGTGACCACTGCAAGACGGCGTCGGACATGGCCCTGCCATTCGTGGCGGTGGGCCTGTTCTACCGGCGTGGCTACTTCCGTCAGAACATCGACGCCGATGGCCACCAGGAACATGGCTACTTCAACCTCGACCCGGAGCGGCTGCCGCTGCGGCGCGTGATCGACCCGCTGGGCGAGCCCCTCACGGTGGGCGTGGAGCTGCCCGGGCGCATCGTCCACGCCGCCGTGTGGTTGGTGCAGGTGGGCCGCGTGCCGCTGTTGCTGCTCGATACGGACGTGCCGGAGAACACCGAGAGCGACCGGCCCATCACCCACATCCTGTACGTGCGCGGCCGCGAGATGCGGCTGCACCAGGAGCTGATCCTGGGCATCGGCGGAGTGCGGGCCTTGCGCCGGCTGGGTGTCTCGCCATCGGTCTGGCACCTCAACGAGGGACACTCCGCGTTCATGCTGGTCGAACAGGCGCGTGAGCTCATGGCCACGGGTGCCAGCCTCGACGAGGCGCTGGCGCAGGTCCGCTCCCACGCCGTCTTCACCATCCACACGCCGGTCCCGGCGGGCAACGAGCGCTTCTCCGCCGCGCTCGTGCGCGAGCTGACCGCCCCACTGCTGGAGCCGTCCGGGCTCGACGTCGGCCGCATCCTGGAGAGGGGGCTGGGCCTCGAGGGCGACCCCGGCCATTTCGACATGACGGCCTTCGCGCTGCGTACGACCATCGCGGCCAACGGTGTCAGCCAGCTCCACGGCCGCGTCGCCAACGACACTTGGTCGCCCATCATCGACCATCCCATCGGCGGTATCACCAACGGGGTGCATCCGCCGACCTGGGTGGGCAAGAGCATGCGCGTCATCTTCAAGGAGCTCGGCGGCAACCTCGATCACCAGGAGAACGAGCATGAAGCCGGTCGCTTCTGGGAGCGCATGAACCTGGTCCCTGACGAGGACCTGTGGAAGGCACACCTATGGCAGAAGCAGGCGCTGAGGGAGTACGCCAAGATCCGGCTGCGGCGCCAGTTCGCACGTCACGGCGAGTCGCCCACGGAGCTGGCCGAGCTGGCCGACATCCTCGACCCGCAGGTGCTGACCATCGGCTTCGCCCGCCGCATGGCCACCTACAAGCGGGCAGCGCTGTTGTTCAGCGACTTCGAGCGCATCAAGCGGCTCATCACCGACCCCGACCGCCCGGTGCAGTTCATCTTCGCCGGCAAGGCCCATCCAGCCGACCGTCCCGGGCAGAGCGTGATCCAGACCATCTTCGAGCACAGCCGCTCGGAGGCGCTGCGCGGGCGCATCTTCATCCTCGAGGACTACGACATGCGCGTCGGCCGGCAGATGGTGCAGGGCGTGGACGTGTGGCTCAACAACCCCCGTCGTCCGCTCGAGGCATCGGGCACCAGCGGCATGAAGGCAGCCATGAACGGCGTCATCAACGTGTCCATCCTCGACGGCTGGTGGGACGAAGGCTTCCGCGTCGACAATGGCTGGGCCATCGGCGGACGCGAGACCGATCCCGACGAAGGTGCGCAGGATTGGGCCGACGCGCAGGAGCTGTACCGGCTGCTGGAGGAGGAGATCGTGCCGCTGTGGTACGACCGCGACGCCGACGGCCTGCCGCAGGGATGGCTCGACCGCATGCGCCGCGCTGCCGGCACGTCGGTGTGGGACTTCTCCACCACTCGCATGCTGGCCGAGTACGTCGAGCGGATGTACCTGCCGGCGGCTGTGCGGACCGCGTCGGCCACTCCCGCCGCTCCCGCCGTCCGCCGGCGTCGTGCCAAGGCGGCCGACTCGTCGATCGAGAGCCGTCTCGTCGACCCCGAGCCGTCTCTCTGACCAAGGGAACGCTGCTAGCGTCTGCGCGGATCCTCCGTCACCAGCCAGCGCGACCAGGTGAACGCCCG
>DATHSE010000182.1:0-10731 GCA_035464455.1 Anaerolineae bacterium
GGCGCCGCGACCGGTGCCGGTGGCGCCACGGCCGCAGCCGCGGGCACCGCGAGCGGCGCACCCTCCAGGTCGTGCGGCAGGGCCAGGCTGGTGGCTGGGCCGGCGCCCGCGTGGCCGGCCACCTGGTCATCGAGGTCGGTCACCTCGACCTGCCTGAGGCGGCCCCAGCGCAGGCCGGCCGCGATGGCCAGGTCCGGCCGCTCGCCGTGGACGTGGACGCGCACCAGGTGCCGGTCCCCGGCCACCACCACCGAGTCGCCGGTGTCGAGGATGGCCGCGCGCAAGGCGGTCACGTCGATGGCGCCCTCGGCGGAGGAGAGCAGGTACTGCGTCTCGTAGCCGTGCGCCCCGAAACCGTCGGGCGCCGCCTTCGCGCCGTGGAGATGGCCGTGTCCGGGCGCGCCGGTCTGACCGTGGGATGTGCCGGGCAGCGCGGCCGGCTGCGTGGCTGTCTCGACACCGCGGCGTGCTCCCCGGCCGCGAGCGCCGGGGTCCACCTGCAGCATGCCTTCGAGGACGCGATAGAGCCCTTGCCCGCCCGAATCGACGACGCCGGCGTCGGAGAGCACCGGCAACAGCATCGGCGTGCGCTGCACCGAGCTGGCGGCGGCCTCGATGACCTCCGCCAGCACCGCCTCCACGTGAGGCTGCCGACCCGCCGCCGCCTCGGCAGCGTCCGCGGCGTCGCGGATGACCGTCAGGATGGTTCCCTCCACCGGCGTCAGCACCGATCGATAGGCCACCTCGGAGCCCTTCCGCAGCCCCTGGGCCAGGTCCAGGCCGGTGGCCCGGCGTCGCCCGTCAGCGCCGTGGGTCATGCCCCGGATGATCTGCGAGAGGATGACTCCGCTGTTGCCGCGGGCCCCGGTGAGCGCGCCACGGGAGAGCGCCTCGGCCACGGAATCGAGATCGCGCTGGTCATCCGGCAGTGCCTCGGCGGCAGCCAGGGCCGCACGCATCGTGGCCAGCATGTTGGAGCCGGTGTCCCCATCAGGCACGGGGAACACGTTCAGCGAATCGACCTCGTCGACGTGCCGCTCGAGGTTCCTCGTGGCGGCTGCGACGGCCCGGATGAGCGTCGGCCCATCCACATGAAGGCGCGTCATCGGGTGGTGCGTCCGGCCCCGGGCAGGTACGCCGCCGGTGCGTGGCTATGGTCGGTCACTAGCGGGTCCTTCTTTCGTCGCGGGCCGATGGTATAGTACGCGGCCGTGCGGTCGTGTTCGCGGCCCACCCCCTGTCCAACTACTCCTGAGGAAGATCATGGCTCGCTCCTGCGCGAAGTGTGGCAAGACCTCCATGGGTGGCTTCAACCCCCAGTCGTCGGGGATGAACCGCGTCCGTGCGCGTCGTCGCTACAACGTCAACCTGCAGCAGCTGAAGGTCTACGAAGGCGGCAAGGTCACGCGCACGAGCATCTGCACGCGCTGCCGCCGCACCTTGATGAAGTCCGCCTCCTAGGCGCGGCACTCAGGCTTCGTAGCCCAGCTCTCGCAATCGCGGCCGGCAGAGCCGCTCGACCTCTCGCCGCTCGGCGGCAGTGAGGTCCTCTCGCCAGCGCCCCACCGAGGCGCCGCTCAGGGCGCCCTCGTAGTCGGGGCGCTCCGTCTGCCCGTCGCCATCGGCGCGCTGTGCCACTCGCGCCAGCCATTCGAGGTCGGCGGTCACGCCGATGCCATCACAGATGGCACGAAGCACGGCCGGCGGATCGGCCAGCAGGTCCTCGTAGCGCACCTCCACGTAGCGCGGGTCGCCACGCCAGGACATGCCGGCCGCCGTATCGTCCAGCCAGCGCCGGGCATACGACTCGATCGCGCGAGGGGCCAGCACCTTCTGCCAGCCGCCGCCCACCCAGCGCCAGTCGGGATGCTGACGCATGGAGCAGACCACGTCGCGGCCGTCGCGGATGACGTGGATGACGGAGGCTTGCGGGAAGCGCGCCAGGATCCAGTCGAGGTTGCGGATGTTCTGCGGCGTCTTCTCGGCCCAGCGGGCCTTGCCGGTGTCGGCGCGCACGCGGGCGGCGAAGGCGTCGATGAAGGCCCCTTGCGACGGGGCCGCGGCGCGCATGGCCCGCAGCTCGGGCAGAGGGACGGCGTATGACTGGGCCAGCCAGGCGAGGTTGACCGCGGCCGGCACGAAGATCTTGGTCTCTGCGCCGCAGCAGACCTGCGGATGGCGGTCGAAGAGCCGGCGCAGGACGGTGGTGCCACTGCGCGGTGCGCCGCCCATGATGATGTGGGGCTCGCCCGAGTGGTGAGCGGCCATGCGCCAAGGACGCTGTCGCAGCCGCTCGACGCGGTTGCGGACCCGGATCAGCAGCGTTCCGTTCGCCACCGTCAGCTGTCGCTGTCGAGCCAGATGGTCATGGGTCCGTCGTTCACGAGCTCGACCTCCATCTCCGCACCGAACACGCCCCGGCCCACCGCCACCCCGCGCGTCTCGACGGCCGCGGCGAAGGCCTCCACCAGCTCGGCGGCCAGCTCGGGACGGGCGGCATCGATGAAGGACGGCCGGCGACCCTTGCGCGTGTCGCCGTAGAGGGTGAACTGGCTGACCACCAGCATGGCGCCGCCGACATCGAGCAGCGAGCGATTGGTGCGCCCTTCCTCGTCGCGGAAGATGCGCAGGTCGACGGACTTGGCTGCGAGCGCGCGGGCGACGTCGGCCGTGTCCTGCGGGCCCACCCCGACCAGGGCCGTCAGCCCGGCTCCGATGGCGCCGCGGACCGCGCCGGCGACGCGGACCTCGGCGCGACTGACGCGCTGCAGCAGGACCCGCATCGCCTAGCGGATGCCGGCAGCGAAGGCCTCGCGGCCGCGGCCGGCCAGCTGCTTGACCAGCTCGACCTCGAGCGATGCGTCGCGACCACGCTGGAACAGCGCCGAGCCGACGATGCAGACGTCGATGCCGTGGGCCCCCACGAGCTCGGCGGTCTTGCTGTTGACACCGCCGTCGACGTGCACCGAGCCGCCGCGACCGGCGGCGGCCAGCATCGACCGTGCCTCCGCGATCTTGGGTGCCGTCTCGGGGATGAAGCCCTGGCCGCCCCAGCCGGGGTAGACGCTCATGATCATGATGAGGTCGAGATCGGCCAGCCAGGGCCTGACCGCAGCCACCGGTGTATCGGGGCTGACCGCCAGACCGGCGCCCTGCCCCGCCGCGTGGATGGCAGCGATAGCCTGGGACTTGCGCTCGTCGCCTTCGTCGGTCTCGACGTGGAAGGTGATGGTCTGCGGATCCGCAGCGATGAAGCGGTCGATGTAGCGCGCCGGCTCGGAGATCATCAGGTGCACGTCCAGCGGCATGTCGGTGAGGCGTCGGAAGGCGGCCACGAGGTCGGGCCCGAACGTGATGTTGTCGACGAAGTGGCCGTCCATGACGTCGAGGTGAAGCCGGTCGGCGCCGGCCCGCTCCATCTTGTGCACGACCCGGTCGAGGCGGCCGAAGTCGGCGTTGAGGATGCTGGCCGAGACGAGGACCCCTTGCGCGTTGGTCACAGGCCGCTCCCTGGTCGAGCGAAACGGTCGGGGGCGCCGACGAGCGCGGCCGCGCTGCGGCGCTCGATGACCTCGCGACGCCGCTGCACCGCTGCCGGCGTGGGCTCTCCGGCCCGCTCGGCTGCCAGCTGCCCGCAGGCGGCACCGATATCGACGCCCCGATTGCGACGGATGGTGGTGTGCAGGCCGACCGCGCGGAGCGTGGCCGCGAAGGCCTCCACCCGGTCGGGCGATGATGGCTGCCATGGGGTGTGGGCGACCGGGTTCATGGGGATGAGGTTGACATGCGCGAGCCGATCTCGCAGCAGCTCGGCCGCGGCATGGGCGTCGGCCGGCGTGTCGTTGATGCCCTCGATCATCACCATCTCGTAGGTGACTCGCCGTCCGGTCGCCGTGGCATAGGCGGTGGCGGCGGCCACGACCTCCTCCAGCGGGTAGCGTCGGTTCAGCGGCACCAGCACGTCGCGCAGCTCGGAGCGCGCCGCGTGCAACGACACCGCCAGCGTGTATTGCCGCCGCAGGTCGGTGAGACGCTCGATGCCGGGGATGACGCCGCTGGTGCTGACGGTGATGTGGCGCTGGCCCAGGCCGAAGCGATTGCTGTCACTGAGCGCGCCACAGGCGGCCAGCACGGCGTCGGCGTTGAGCAGCGGCTCGCCCATGCCCATGAAGACGATGTTGGTCAGGCGCCGACCCTCGGCCGCCAGCTCGTTGCGCCAGTAGCGCGCCTGGTCGATGATCTCCGATGTCCGCAGGTCACGCCACAACCCCAGCTCGCCGGTGGCGCAGAAGGGACAGCCGACCGCGCAGCCGGCCTGGCTGGAGATGCAGAGCGTGGTTCGTTCGCGCCGGGGACCGCGGGCTGGGTAGCGCATCAGCACGGACTCCACGACCCGACCGTCATCGAGCGTGTGAAGTGCCTTGTCGGTCAGGCCGCCGTCCGCGCTGCGGTGCTCGGTGCTGATCAGCGTGCAGAACCGGTAGGTCTGCCGCAGCGCCTCGCGCAGTGGCCCGGGAAGGGTATGGATGTCGTCGAAGGACCGGGCTCGCCCCGTCCACACGTGGTCGGCGAGCTGGCGAGCACGGAACGCCGCCTGGCCATGGTCGGAGAACCATGCCAGCAGCTCCTGCGGCGAGGCGTCCGAGATGCCGGGCCGCGGGTCGCGCGGTCGGCTGGCCGGGAGATCCAGCAGCGGCAGGGCGCCATCGGCGGCGCCGAATGGCGGCAGGACATGCTCAGGCACCAGGGTGGGCTCGGGTTTGGGCATCGAGGCCGAATGGTAGCGCCCACGCGCGGATGTGGTCGCAGGTCGGACCGAGGCGCCTTCCGTGGTGGCGTCCGGTCCGCCTAGGCTCGCCTGCCTCGGCGGTACTCCGCGCCGCGCATGCGGCGCTTGCCGGCGGGCTGGACCTCGTCGAGCCGGAGCAGCCCTTCGGCGGTGACCAGGGCAAGCGTATCGCCGGACGACACCAGCGTCCCGGGGGCGTCGGCGGCGCCCTCCTGCACGCTGGCGGCCCACACCTTGAGGCGCTCCCCGTCGACATCCATGAACGTGCCCGGCCAGGGCTGGTAGGCACGCACCTGGCGCTCGAGCTGGCTCGCCGGCCGGGAAGGATCGAGGCGACCATCTTCGCGCCTCAGCGGGCGGGTCAGGCTGGCTCCCGCCGCAGGCTGCGGCTGGGCATGCAGGGAGCCATCGAGCCAGCCGGGCAGCGACGCGACGAGCAGTTCGGCACCCAGCTCGGCCAGCCTCGCTTCCAGCGCGGGGGCGACCTCATCCCCAGCCAGGGACACCGGCACCTGGGCCACGATGGGACCCGTGTCGAGGCCCGCGTCCATGCGCATGAGCGTCACCCCCGTGACCGCATCGCCGGCCAGGATGGCGCCCTGCACCGGCGCGGCACCGCGATGCCGCGGCAACAGCGAAGGGTGGATGTTGAGCGCGCCGTGCCGTGGCAGCGCCAGCAGTGCAGCCGGGATGATGCGACCGTAGTCGGCCAGCACGATGAGCTCCGGGGCGACGGCGCGCATCTCCGCGAGGACGTCGTCGTTGCGCAGCGACGTCGGCGTGCGTACGCGCAGCCCGCGTTCGGTCGCCAGCGCCGCCACCGGCGTCGGTGTCAGGTCCTGCCTGCGACCGGACGGCCGCGGCGGCGCGGTGACCACCGAGTCCAGCTCGACCAGCCCTGAGTCAAGCAGGCGCACCAAGGCGGGCAGCGCGACGGCGCCGCTTCCGAAGAAGAGCGTGCGAGCAGGTCCGGGCATGCGGTTGACGATCAGGCCAGCGCCGGCATCTCCCGATCGGTCCCTGCCATCTCATCCTCCAGCCGGCTGACGGGGATGAGGTCATCGAACGATTCGAGGTAGTCGATGTAGAGCTTGCCGTCGAGGTGGTCGAGCTCGTGCTGCATGGCCCGCGCGAGGAGCCCCGTGCCCACCGATCGGATCAGCTTGCCGTTCCGGTCCTGGGCCTCGACCCAGACCTTCTCCTTGCGCTTGACGTACGCCACGTAGCCGGGCACCGAGAGGCAGCCCTCCAGGTCGTTGTCCTCACCCGACGAGCGCGTGATGACGGGGTTCACCAGCTCGTACAGCTGGCCCTCGACCTCGATGACACAGACCTGCAGGGCTTCGCCGATCTGCGGCGCGGCCAGCCCCACGCCGGGCGCGTCGCGCATGGTGTGGGTCAGGTCGTCGATGAGCTCGTGCAGGTACGGGCCGAAGCTGTCGACGGGCCGCCCCTTGAGGCGTAGCCGGGGGTCGCCGAGGGTCAGGATGGGCTTCACGGTCATGACCGCGAGTATAAGCGTGGCTCGCTAGAGCAGGCTCTCCGGGTCCACGTCCACCGACCACGGTGCACCGGGATCGCCGCCGAGCACGGCTTGCGGCCGGGTGCCGCGCAGCACGACGTGGAAGCGCCAGCGGCCTCCCCTGCGGGCGATGTAGGCCGGCACCGGCCCGAGCACCGCCACGTCGGACACCAGCTCCTGCGCTCGCGCGCGCAAGCGGGTGGCCATCCCGGCTGCAGCCTCGAGCGCGGCCTCGCGATCAGGCAGCGACAGGGTGAGCTTGATGAGCTGCCCGAACGGCGGCGAACCGAAGCGGCGGCGGCGGGCCAGCTCCTCGTCGATGAAGCGCCCGGCATCGCCTGATGCCACCGCCACGATGGCGGGATGCTCGGGTCGATACGTCTGCAGGATGGCGCGTCCGGGCCGATCGCCCCGACCGGCGCGGCCGACCGCCTGCGTGAGCAGCTGCCAGGTTCGTTCGGCTGCGCGCTCGTCGGGCAGGTTGAGGGCGATGTCGGCGGAGACGATGCCGACCAGCGTCACCTCGGGGATGTCAAGGCCCTTGGCCACCAGGCTGGTGCCCACCAGCACGTCCGAGTGGCCCGCGCTGAAGTCATCCACGACCCGGGCGGCGGCGCCCTTGCGCTCCACGACGTCGCGATCGAGGCGGGCGACGCGCAGCTCCGGGAAGCGCACCCCGAGCTCCTGCTCCACGCGCTCGGTGCCGCCACCGAGGTAGCGGATGCGCACCGAATCACAGGCCGGACAGCGTCGGGCGACCGGTGCGCTCGCGCCGCAGTGATGGCAACGCAGCACCACCGACGCAGCATGGAAGACCAGCGGACGCTGGCACTCGGGACAGATCTGCACGTAGCCGCAATCGCGGCACAGCACCACGCTGGCGGCGCCGCGCCGGTTGATGAGCAGGATGGCGCGGTCGCCGGCTGCTCGGTCGAGCTCGGCCAGCGCCGTTGCCAGGGTAGCGGAGAGCAGGCCGCGGTTGCCCTCCGCCAGCTCTTCGCGCATGTCCGCGACCTCGACCGGCACCGGCGCACCGGAACGACGACCGCGCAGCAGCACGTGCTGCGCCAGGCCGGCCCGCGCCCGGCCCACGCTCACGATATCGGGCGTGGCGGAGCCGAGGACGACCGGAACGCCGGCGAGCGCGCCCAGCGCCACGGCCACGTCACGCGCCTGGTAGCGCGGCGTACGGTCGGACTTGTAGGCCGGGTCGTGCTCCTCGTCCACCACCACGATGCCCAGCGGGTCGGGTGGCGACAGCACGGCCATGCGCGTTCCGACCAGCACCGCGGCCTCGCCCGTGGCGACACGACGCCACTCGTCCGCGCGCTCCCCGTCGCTCATGGCGCTGTGCAGCATGGCCACGTCCGTGTCGAGGTCATGGCGCAGCCGGTCGATCAAGGGCGTGGCCAGCGCGATCTCCGGCACCAGCACCAGCGCACCCCGGCCGGCCGCGACGGCGTGGCGGATGGCCTCGGCGTAGACGGCCGTCTTGCCGCTGGCGGTATCGCCCTCCAGGAGGATCGTCTCGTGCCTCCTGGCCTCGATGGCGTCGCGCACGACCCTGACGGCGGACGACTGCTGCGCTTCCAGCTCCGAGCCCGGCGGCCGGCTGCCGCGCAGCGGGTCGGGGCGTCCTGCCAGCGGCCGGCGCTCCAGGCTGCGGACCTCCAGCGCCAGCCAGCCGCGCTTGACCAACCCGGAGACGGCCGACGATCCGTGGCGATCGGCCAGTCGGGCCGTGGCCTCGGCGCCGGCATGACCGGGGGCGGCCAGCTCCGCCAGCAGCGCACGCTGGCGCGGACCGGGCGGCGCGCCCTCCGCTCGCTGCCCCGCCGCCACCCGTGCTGCCGCCTCGCGGCCGCGCGGGGTGAGGACCGCGTAGCGCTGGTATCGCGGCCGTGTCGAGGCCGGCACGACCCGCCACTCGAGCCGCAGCGACCCCTGCCCCTCGCGCACCCGCAGCGCGCGCAGCAGGGTGGCGCGGCTGGACGCAGGCGGCAGGTCGTCCACCCGCACGCCGGCAGTGCCAGCCGCCGCGACGGCCATGACCAGCGCGTCCTCCCACGTCGTCGCCGCCCGCTCCGCCGCCTCCCCTGCCGTCGCCTCCTCCACTGCCGCCGCCTCCTCCGCCGCGCCCTCTGCACCCGCCGTCGACACGGCGAACAGCTCGATCCGCTCGAGGGTGCCCGGCGGCAGCATGGCGCGCACGACCATGCCCGGCGGCGCGAGATAGTGCTCGGATACGTGCAGCGCCAATCGTCGCCACAGCTCGCCCAGGAGCGGCCCTTGGGAACGGACGCGCGCCAGCAGCGGCTTGGTCTCCATCGCCGGCGCGGCGACCTCGGCCAGCACCACGCCGACGGCTCGACGTCGCCCGAACTCGACCATGACGGCCTCTCCCGGCTCGATGTCGTGGAGTGCGACCGGGACCCGGTAGCTGAAGGTCCGCCCGCCCGGAACCCCGGGGGCGTCGACCGCCACCTCCACGAAGCGCGACTCCGTCATGTGGCGCTAGACGCGGATGCGGCGGTCGGCGAAGCGCTCGTGCTCGGCGGCGATGATGGCGTCGATCTGCTCGGCGGTCTCGTCGATGCGGCCGGTCTCGTTGACCACGACGTGGTCGTACTCCTCCCGCCGTGCCAGCTCGATGGCGGCGTTGTGGCGGCGGATCTCGAGGTCGCGCGGGGCCTCGGTAGAGCGTCCCACCAGGCGGGCATCGAGCTCCTCGATGGATGGCGGCACGACGAAGATGAGCAGCGCGCCGGGCACCTTGGCGCGCACCTTGTCGGCACCCTGCACGTCGATCTTGAGGATGGCATCACGGCCGCTCTCGAGCGCGGACTGCACCTGGTCTCGGGGCGTGCCATACCAGTTGCCGTGGACCTCGCTGGCCTCCAGCAGGCCATCGGCCGCCTCCAACCGGCGGTAGTCCTCGATCGAGAGGAAGTGGTAGCTGATGCCTTCGAGCTCGTTGGGGCGGCGGCTACGGGTGGTGACGGTGATGACGTAGCGGCGCGGGTGCGGCGGGGTGCGCCGCCGCATGGCCTCGATGATGGTGTCCTTGCCCACGCCCGAGGGCCCGGAGATGATCACCAGCTGCGCTCCCGGCTGCCCCTCGATCGCGCGAATCGTCAGCTCCTTCCTGCATCGGCTGCACGAAGGTCGTCCAGCACGGCCTCCAGCGCGTCCGGCAATGGTGCCTCACATCGAACCAGCCGACCGGACCCCGGTGACAGGAACTCCAGCTTCCAGGCGTGCAGGAAGAGCCGCTCGAGGCCGCTGGGACCTCGGCGCACGAGCCCGCGGGCGTAGACGGCGTCGCCCGCGACGGGATGGCCGATGGAGGCGAGGTGGACGCGGATCTGGTGCGTGCGCCCAGTGATGAGGTCGAGATCGAGCAAGGTCCACTCGGCGAAGCGCTCGTGCACGCGGTAGCCGGTGACGGCTTGCTTGCCCTCGGCGGTGACGGCCATGCGCATGCGGTTGCGGGGATCACGGCCGATGGGTTTCTCGATACGCCCGAGCTGGGCGTTCACCACGCCGCCGACGAGTGCCAGGTAGGTCTTGCGCACTCGCCGCGCCTTGAGCTGCGCCTGCAGCGACAGCTGCGCAGCGTCGGTGCGGGCCACGATGATGAGCCCGCTGGTGTCGCGGTCGAGGCGGTGGACGATGCCGGGCCGGCTCACGCCGGCCACGCTGGCCAGGCCGCCCGTGCCGGACTCGAGCCCCAGCAGGGCATTCACCAGCGTGCCACGCTCGTGACCGGGTGCCGGATGGGTCACCAGTCCGGCAGGCTTGTCGATGACGATGACGTCGTCGTCGCGGTAGACCACGTCGAGCGGTATGTCCTCGGCCAGCAGCTCGTTGAGCTTGGCCTCCGGTACGTCCAGCTCGAGCGTCATGCCGGGCCAGACCGGGTCGCGCGCCCGCACGCGCTCGCCGGTGTTGGTGAGGCGCCCGTCGGCGATGAGCCGCTGGACGTGGGCTCGTGACAGGCCGGTGGCATCGGCCACGAAACGATCGGCACGGCTGCCTGCGGCGCCCTCGGGCACGACGACCCGCTGGAGCCCGCTCACGCGGGATCCCCTGCCGCGTGCCGGCCGCGGCTGGCACGGTCGCCCAGCAGCGCCGCCATGAAGAGCGCAACGATGCCCAGGAAGACGGCGGCATCAGCGATGTTCCAGGCATACCAGCGGCTGCCACCGATGCCCATGTCCACGAAGTCGATGACATAGCCGTGGGCGACGCGGTCGATGAGGTTGCCGATGGCGCCCCCCAGGAGCAGGCCCAGGCCGACGGTCACGAGCGGACCCAGGCCCGCCCCGTGCCGCCACTCGTACCAGACGATGCCGATGATGACCAGCACCGAGAGCGCCGCCATGAGCATGGCCGATGACTCCAGGAAGCCGAAGATGGC
>DATHSE010000183.1:0-7285 GCA_035464455.1 Anaerolineae bacterium
GACATCGATGCGTTGCCCTACCCCGCCGACCTGCGCCACGCCATCGTGGCGGCGGCCGACGAGCCGCAGCGCTACTGGTTCGACCACCCCATCCAGATCGGCGTCGAACCCGACGCCAACGAGCTGCTGTACGGCCTGCGCGGCCTCGACGCCGCCATCGCGGCGGAGCCGCGGCCCGGGCGCACCACGTGCCTGCTGTCGGTCAGCGTCACGCACGACGGGCTGGCTCCCATCGCGCGCCGCTACCTGGCGGCCGAGCTGGCACGCGAGGGCCGGTTGCGATACCTCGAGGTGGTGATCGTGACCGAGGAGGACACCCGCCGGCTGATCGACGAGGTGCTGGTGCCGGCGCTCGGACCGACCCGCGCGGCGGCGGCGGCGGGGCTGCACCAGGTCGTCGGGGTGGACGGCGAGTACGGACGCCACTACAGCTTCCTGAAGGCGGTGGCGGGGCTCTGGCAGGTCAGCCTGGATCCTCGCGTCCGTGCCACCTTCAAGATCGACCTCGACCAGGTCTTCCCGCAGGCGGCGCTGCTGGCGGAGACCGGCGCCACGGCGTTCGAGCACCTGTGCACGCCGTTGTGGGGTGCGAGTGCCCGAGATGCCGAGGGGCGCGAGCTGTCGCTGGGCATGCTGGCGGGGGCGCTGGTGAACGAGCGGGACATCGGCGAGGGCCTGTTCACGCCGGACGTGCCCATCCCCGAACGACTGCCGACGCTCGACGAGCTCGTCTTCTTCAGCGCCTTGCCGCAGGCCATCTCGACCCGCGCGGAGATGATGGAGCGCTACCAGGGACCGGGACCTGACGGGACGGATCGCGCGCTCCAGCGCATCCACGTGACCGGCGGCACCAGCGGCATCCGCGTCGACGCCCTGCGCGCACATCGCCCGTTCGCCCCCAGCTGGGTCGGCCGCGCCGAGGACCAGGCGTATCTGCTCTCGGCCATCGACCGACCCGGCCGCCGGCTGGCCTACGCGCACGCGGCAGGCCTGATCATGCGTCATGACAAGGAAGCCTTCGCGAGCCAGTCGATGGCCGCGGCGAGGATCGGCAAGCTCATCGGAGATGACGTGCGCATCCTCGTCTTCTCCGCCTACCTGGATGCCCTCGACAGCAGCGGCGGCGGCGCCGGAAACGGGAGCATCCGCCGTCTGCTCGACCCCTTCACCGGCTGCTTCGCCTCGGCGACGCCACAGACGGTGGTGTTCCTTCGCAGCGCCCTTCGCACGCTGCGCCTCTGTGCAGCAGGTGATGCCAGCGGCGCACGCGAGTACGCCGTCGATGGTGCCCGACGCGTGGCCGAGGCGCTCGCAGCCGAGGGCGATGCCAGCATCACCACGCGCGCGCTCGAGCGGGAACGCGCCGCCTGGAACGACTACTACGACGCGCTCGACGTGCTGGAGGCGGAGCGGGCGGACCTGCGCGCCCGCGCCGCGCGCATCATCGATGACTGCCGGGTGTCGGTGCCGGGATCGGCCTAGGACGGCGAGGTGGGATCCTGCCGGGAGACAGGCGCTACGGCGACGCGGGAGACGACCGGACGCCCAACGCGATCTCGATCTCCCGCAGCGCGCCCTGCTCGGCGGCGTTGATCTGCACGCCACCGCGCCCCAGGAAGCCCTGGTCCTCCATGCCGGCTTCCGCCGTGGCTCTCGCGACGCGCAGGAGCCATTCCTTGTAGCCGGCCGCCTCTCCCGGACTGGCCTTCCGGTCCAGCAGCTCAGACACGGCGTGCAGTGCCGCGATGGCCGCCTCATGGGCTCCATCCGCAGTCGCGACCTCGACGTAGTCGGGGAACGGTTGCTCGGTCTTCAGTCGCCGCTCGACCTCCCTGATCATCGAGGTCACCAGCGTGTTGGCGACGTAATCGGGCCCGCTCTCGAGGATGACCCGCGCAGCAGCGAACCCCTCGCTGACGGTCTCCTCGGGGCGCCCCGGGCTGGCCGCTGAGACGGCCACGGCAGCTGCCTGCAAGCCGGCCCGGAGCTGTTGCTGCTCATCGGCGGTGTAATCGGCATAGATGCTCATGTGGCTCCCGGTCGCGTGTGTACGGCAGTGAGTGTGGTTCGGCGTGAACAAGCCTAGCGGTCGTGGCGCGCGCGCGGTGGCCCGAGCCGTCGGCTTGTGACATCCTGCCGGCATGCAGGACCACAGGCGCGACGACGCCAGCGCGGCCACCACGACGAGGCTGCTCGAGGCCCAGCTCGAACGCATGCGTGGGATGCTGTTCGGCTACTCGCAGCTGTTCTTCGTGCACATGCGCGTCTACACGCTCGTCGCCGTGGCCATCCTGGTGGCGTCGCTGTGGCAGCCACTCGGCGGAGCCGTGCTGGTGATCCCGTTCCTGGTGCCATTCGTCTTCCTGGAGGCGAGCTACCTGTTCTGGTACACGGTCTTCGCGCGTCGGCACGCGGAGTGGGTGGAGCGTGCGCTGCAGTCCCGGACAGGTGGCGCCGTGCCGGCAGCACACCGCCTGGAGGCCGCCTACTTCTACGCGCCCGACGACCCCAAGATCGCCGCGCTCGACCTGCGCCGCCCGCTCTCGCACATGAGCGCCGCGACGCTGGGCTACACGGCAGGCGCCGGCCTGCTGTGGCTGACCGGCATGATCCTGTCGCTGGAATGGGTCGGGCGAAGCTCCGGCGGCAGCCCCATCCTTGCCTGGGTGCCGCTCATCGCCATCGCCTGGACCGCGTCCATCACGCTCTACCTGGTATGGACCTGGCTCCGGCGCCCTGACGAGCGGCGTCTGCTGCGGGCGCTCGAGGAGGTCTATCCGGACGCCGTCATGCCCGCGCCCGATGTCCAAGGCCGACGCGGTGAACCGCCTCTGAACCCCGGCGGCGCTCCTGCTCCGAACGACTGACACGCGTCTGCCACGTCGGCGGGCCTGCCGATGACGCCGACGACTCACCCGATCACGACACTGGTATGCCTCGCTGGAGATTCGCATGCCCGCGACGGAACGACTCGACGGCCTCAGCCGAGACGAGCTCTACGACCTGGCCAAGGAACGCGGTATCGGACGGCGCTCCTCCATGACCAAGGAAGAGCTGTACCGAGCGTTGGCGGCGCTCCAGGACCACGAGAGCGAGGAGAGCGAGGAGAGCGAGGAGAGCGGGACGCTGGATCGCTCGACTACCGCGGACCGGTCCATCTGGACCGGTCATATCAGCTTCGGGCTCGTAGCCATCCCGGTAGGGATCTACACGGCCGTCGAGGACCGGAGCATCTCGTTCCACCTGCTCGACGAGCTTGATGGAGCCCGCATCCGCTACCGGAAGGTGAACGAGCAGACCGGCGAGGAGGTCCCCCGGGACCGCATCGTCAAGGGCTACCCCGTGGCATCGGGACAGTACGTGACCTTCACCGACGATGAGCTCTCGCGTATCCCGTCCGACAGCGTCGGCGCCATCCACGTCACCCAGTTCGTGACACCCGACGAGATCGATCCCATGCTGCTCGACCGTTCGTACTTCGTCGCTCCCCGCGACGGGGGCGCCATGGCATACGCGGTACTCGCGGGAGCCATGCAATCGCAAGGACGCGTGGCCGTGGCCAAGGTCACCTTGCGGCAGCGCGAGCACCTTGCGCTGCTACGCGTCGCGGGGGACCTGCTCGCGCTCGAGACGCTCCATTGGCCCGATGAGGTTCGCATCCCTGCGTTCGAGACGCTCGACGAGGCGCACTCGCCGAGCGACGAGG
The DNA here is from genome assembly GCA_035464455.1 of Anaerolineae bacterium. Taxonomy (GTDB): domain Bacteria; phylum Chloroflexota; class Limnocylindria; order Limnocylindrales; family CSP1-4; genus JAFMJV01. The sequence goes on from DATHSE010000183.1 coordinate 3,707, forward strand.
CGGTGACGATGGCACAGCAGCTTATCGAGCATCTCAGCGCGCCATTCGACGCCGGTCGGTACCGCGACAGCTACCGCGAAGGGCTGGAGGAGGCCATCGAGGCCAAGCTGGCGGGCAGGGAGATCCGGCTGGCACCGGACGAGGCCGAGCCGGCCGAGATCGTCGACCTGACCGAGGTCCTGCGTCGCAGCCTCGACCAGACCGGCAGTCGCAAGAGCGCGTGATCCACGCCCGCTCGGCGCCTGTCGGGGAGAGGCGGCCGATCAGGCCGAGCGTCGGCCGTGCCCGCGCGAGCGTGACGACCGCGCTGGCGAGGGCCCCGGACGTGGAGCGGGCGCGGCAGCGGATCGGCTGAGCGTCGGCTGGAGCGCTGCGACACGCTCGCCGGACAGCCGCTCTCCCGGCAGCTGTGGATGCGTGGCGCCGGGATGACGGGCAGTGGCGCCCGGATGACGGGCCGGTGCGGCGGTATGCCAGGCTCCACGCTCACGGTGGCCGTGCATAGGCGGACGCTGCCCGCCACCAGGCGGACGCGGCCCCCCACGACCCTGCCGAGGACGCGTGGTGACGATGGGCTCCGGTCGGTAGACGGCGCTGGGCTCGAAGCCGGCCACGACCTCGTGCGCGATCGAGCGCTTCAGCAGCTTCTCGATGGCAGCCATCAACTCACGCTCATCACCCGAGACCAGCGAGATGGCAGTGCCCTCGAGGCCGGCCCGGCCGGTACGGCCGATGCGGTGGATGTAATCCTCGGGGACGGTCGGCAGCTCGAAGTTGACGACGTGCGGAAGGGCTTCGATGTCGAGGCCGCGGGCGGCGATGTCCGTCGCCACCAGGACCTGCGCCTCACCCCGCTTGAATGCCGCCAGTGCCCGCACCCGCTGGGACTGGCTCTTGTTGCCGTGGATGGCGGTAGCCCGGATGCCGTCCCGGTCGAGCTGCTCGGCGAGGCGGTTCGCTCCGCGCTTGGTGCGCGTGAAGACGAGCACCTGGCCCACGCCCTCGCCACGCACCATGTGCGCGAGCAGGTGGCGCTTGCGATCCTTGTCGACGGGGTGGACGAGCTGCCTGACGGGGGCGGCGGCAGCATTGCGCGGCGCCGCATCCACGGAGGCGGGATCGCGCAGCATGTCGTCAGCCAGCCGTCGGATGGTCGATGAGAAGGTGGCGCTGAAGAGGAGCGTCTGGCGCTCGCTGGGCAGCTGCTCGAGGATGCGCTTGATATCGTGGATGAAGCCCATGTCAAGCATGCGGTCGGCCTCATCGAGGACCAACACCTCGACGCTGCCCAGGTCGATGGTCCCCTGTCGCACGTGGTCGAGCAATCGACCCGGCGTCGCCACCACGATCTCGGGCCACTTGTGCAGGGAGCGCACCTGTCGGTCCATGCGCACGCCGCCGTAGATCGCGACCGAGCGGACGGGATCGCGGCCGCCGTAGGTGCGGACACTCTGTTCCACCTGGAGCGCCAGCTCACGGGTCGGCACGACCACGAGAGCGCGGACCTTGCGCTGGCCGGACTCGCGGCGTGACCTCAGCCCATCCAGCATGGGCAGCACGAACGCCGCCGTCTTGCCCGTGCCCGTCTGGGCGCCGGCGAGCAGGTCACGGCCACTCAGGATGATGGGGATGGCCTGCGTCTGGACCGGCGTGGGCTCGGTGTAGCCCTGGTCGGCCACGGCACGCAGGGAAGCGGGCCGCAGCCCGAGGGTAGAGAAGGTCAAGCTGTCTCCTGACGGGGCCCATCTCGCAACGACGCGAGGGCCGGTCAGGGCGTGAGGGACTCGGGGGATGGTCGCCGTAGGCACCAGGGCGCGGACCGGAGGCGCCCGTCGAGGTGAGGGCCAAGCATAGCCGCTGCCGCCCGATGACGCCCGGTCGGCCGACGCGACCGAGCCATCACTCGCGTTCAGGCGCCCGAGCGAGCCACGACATGGCTTCCCTCGGGCTCACCGATATGCGCGGCCACGACACCGCACTTCACCTTGAACAGGATGAAGACCGTTCGTGGCGCATCGCTCAGCGACTCGAAGTTGCCCTGCCCCTTGGCGATGACCAGATCCGACTCGGCAAAGCGGCGCTGGAACGCCGGGCTGCAGTCGTCGAGGATCGTGCCCGGCGCGTCCGAGCCATTGTCGATGACCGCTGCGATGTCGGTAAGCCCGATCGCACGCGCGTCGGCCATCGTCGCATCGTTGAGGATGGGCGCGCCGCGCACGGCGACCGTGACACGTCCGGCCGGCAGCTGCTCGATGAGCAGCCGGTCCAGGACGATCTCACCGCAGTTGTCGGCCAGGTACAGGATGTCCCGAGCCGATCGCACCGCATCACGCAGCTCATCGATGGGGCCGGTCACGGGCTCGCTGAGCGCCTGCTCGATGGAGCCACGGACCTCGTCCCCGCTGACGCGCCCGCGGACGCCCAGGTCGATGACGTTGCCCGCGATGGCGAGCCTGACGGCCAGGTCGAAAGGATCCTCGGCAGCCTCCACTCGCGCTCGCAGGTCCGGCAGCAGGGAGGCCGCCAGGGCGTTGTGCAGATCCTTGGCCTCGCGGTAGGCATCGGCGACGCCCGACACCTCCCGCAGCCGCTGGTGCAGCCGTTGCCCCATGCGCGGCGGAGAGTCTCGCAGGTCGGCGTCGGCGAGCCAGCCCAGCATCTCGCGCACCATCTGCTCGTGGACGCCGGGGTCAGCCGACACCATCCGGCTGGCATCGAGCGACTGGCGCACCAGGCAAGGGACACAGTCGAGGGCGGTCCTCACGCTGCGTGACCGACCCGCCCAGCGGCGCCGAGCTGCACCACGGCAGGATGCATCGGCGTCGGACTATTCCGCGTAGCCGGGGTGGCTGACGCGCGTACCGGATGCGGCTCCACGGTCAGCCGTGGGCAGGTGCGCCATGGAGGACCGCAGGCCGGACAGGAGGACGTACATGGCGGCCGCCGGTTCGAGCGGCAGGGACTGCCCTTCGACGCAGCTCGGGCTCACCGTCGCGTCCAGCAGCCCGAAGGTCTCGGTGTCCAGCCGGGCCGTGAAGGCGGGCGTGCTGTACTCCACGCTGCCGTCGACCCGCAAGCGGTGCGTCTCGCCATGCCAGCGACCTTCGATGGAGCCGTCGTGCAGTAGCCTGAAGGCGTTGTCCTGCTGGTCCTCGAAGTCGTCTCCGTCAAGGTACAGCCGCGGCTTGTCGCGGTAGGGCTCGCCGGAGGTGGGACAGGCGGTCGTGCAGTTGCCGCACTCGTTGCAGAAGTCGGTGAGCACCGCGATCTGCAGCGCCTGCTCGGCTCGGTAGGCATGCCGCTGGCCGGCCAGGACCTGTCCGGCCAGCACCCGCAGCTCCGGGAGCGCCGCCCGGAACGGCTGCGACTGGTAGGTCATCAGCGCCATGTTGGGGCAGACCCCGACGCACAGGCTGCAGACCTGGTGACAGTCCAGGCAGCGAGCCGCTTCTGCCATCGCCTGCTCGGCGGTGTAGCCCACCACCGTCTGCTCGAAGCCGGTGCGAGCATCCAGCGGCGTGACCTCGATGGGGACCCGGTAGTCGCGGCGGGCACGCCTGACCATCATGTCGGCGAGAT
>DATHSE010000184.1:0-2693 GCA_035464455.1 Anaerolineae bacterium
ACCTTCGGGCAACAGGACGAGTCGGTACGGCGCTTCGCCGTGGCCAATGCCCGCCTGGCACGGCTGCAGCTGCGCCAGTCCCGGGGGGGTCGCTGGGTCTTCATGCTGGTGGGCACGATCGTCAGCGTGATGCCCGCGTTCGTCTACTGGGTGGCGGGCGTGCTCGTCATCCAGGGCGACCCGTCAGCGCCGACGGTGGGCGACATCGTCGCCTTCACCACGCTCCAGAGCCGCCTGTTCTTCCCCGTGGGACAGCTGCTCAACGTGCAGGTCGACCTGCAGGGAGCGCTGGCGCTGTTCGACCGCATCTTCGAGTACCTCGACATGGAGCCGGAGATCAGGGACGCGCCCGATGCGCTGGAGCTGCGTCCCGCGGCGGTCGAGGGCCGGGTGCGCTTCCGGCATGTCTCCTTCGCCTACCCCGACAGCAGCGGCCCACGACTGGACGTGGGCGGCGCCGAGCTGCTGGTGGACGCCTCCAGCCGCAGCCTGGGGGATGGCCTCGATGCGGACGCGATGCGATCGCTGCGGCACGCCCGGTCCGAGTCGGAGGACGACTCGGTCGTCCCCTTCGCGCTGGAGGATATCGACTTCGAGGTCGCACCCGGTCAGCTGGTAGCGCTCGTGGGACCATCCGGCTCGGGCAAGACGACCTCGACGTACCTGTTGCCGCGCCTGTACGACGTGGATACGGGAGCCATCGAGATCGACGGACGGGACGTTCGGCGCATCAAGCTGACCAGCCTCGGTGACATCATCGGATTCGTGACCCAGGAGGCCTACCTCTTCCACGCTTCGGTGCGCGAGAACCTGGCCTACGCCAAGCCAGGAGCGACTGACCGCGAGCTGCAGACCGCCGCGCGCCTGGCCGCCATCCACGACCGCATCCGCGAGCTGCCCGGTGGCTACGACACCGTGGTAGGCGAGCGAGGCTACAAGCTGTCGGGTGGCGAGAAGCAACGCATCGCGCTCGCTCGAGTGCTGCTGAAGGATCCGCGCATCCTCGTCCTCGACGAGGCCACCAGCGCGCTCGACAGCGTGAGCGAGCGGCTCATCCAACGTGCCATCGAGCGCACCATGCAGGGACGGACGACGCTGGCCATCGCCCACCGGCTCTCGACCATCCTGCGCGCCGACCTGATCCTGGTCTATGAGCGCGGCCGCGTGGTCGAGCGCGGGACGCACGCGCAGCTGCTGGTCCAGGGCGGAGCCTACGCCCGCCTCTACCACGAGCAGTTCGAGAGCGTCTCCAGAGCAGGCTCATCGCCTGCGCTGGAGCGGGTGACATGACCTCCGGCCCGCGTGCATGGACTCCGGTCCGAGAGCATGACCTCCGGCCTGCGTGATGGAGGCCGAACAGCACTCCTTGCTGATGCCGCACAGCCGGGAACCTCGGACCATGTCGATCTCCCCCTCGACCGATTCGCCGTGAGCGAATCCCGCTCGGTCCCTCGCGCTGAACCCTCGGCCGAGCGCGTGGTGAGCCTGTGGCTGGTGCTCGAGACGACCGTCCAAGTCGAGCGCGTCCCCGAGGTCCTTGGCGGCCAGGCGGCTCCCTGGCTCGGCGAGCTGACGTCCGAGCCCGGGTCCCAGCCTCGAGATCTCCTGTGTGACCTCGAGCTGCACGCGGGCAAGAGCGAGCGTGTCCTGTTCCGCAAGGCGGCCATCGTCAGCTTCGGCCAGCCCGCGCGTGAAGGCGAGGGCTGGGTCATGGACGTCGAGTGGCGTGCGGCCACGCTCACGCCACTCTTCCCGGTCTTCGCCGGCCAGCTGCACATCGAGCCCGCTCGCATCGTGCTCGACGGCCGGTACGCGCCACCCGGTGGCTCCATCGGCTACCTGCTGGACACCACGCTGCTCGGAGCGGCCGCCCGACAGACCGGCCACTGGTTCTTGCGCAAGCTTGCCACCGCGCTGACCTGACCAGCGTCTGTCAGGCGAAGTCCTCGGGCGCGAGGCGAGCCTCGCTGTCGAGGTAGCGACCGCCGGGGTGACTGGTACAGCGCACACCGACCATGATGGCCTGGCCGCCCTCGGCATCGGTCGCCGGCAGCTCGGCCGCATGCCAATGGCAGAAGCGGGGCGTGCCGTCGTTCAGGTGGCAGCGTGAGCCGGTCTCGGTGAGGTGTCGCGCGTACTTGGAGGCGGTCGCGAGCCACTCCTCCCGCTCATCGGCGGGCGCAGGCGAACGACGCAGCCGCGGCAGCTTCATGCGGCCATCATCGGGTATCGGCGCGAAGGGCACCCGCGCGAAGGGTATCGGCGCGAAGGGTCGCCAGGTCCTACCCTTGTGGCATGACCAAGCACGTGACCGTTCGCTGGCAAGGCGAGCTCGATTTCGAATGCACCGACGAGGCCGGTGCCAGGGTCAGCATGTCCCCCACCCCGGCAGCCTACACCCCGTCGGAGCTGCTGCTGGCGGCGCTGGCCGGATGCACCGGCATGGATGCCGCCTCGATCATGTCCAAGAAGAAGGTGGCGGTGGAGAAGTACACCGTCGACGCCAAGGGCGAGCAGCGAGAGGACCACCCTCGCGCGTTCACCGCCATCACCGTCGAGCACATCGTGGAGGGTCGGGATATCGCCGACGTGGCCGTTGCCCGTGCAGTCGGGCTGTCTGCCGCCAAGTACTGCGTCGTGGGCGCCACGCTCGCTTCGGGCGACCTGACCATCAACCATCGCACGCGCATCAT
>DATHSE010000185.1:0-4604 GCA_035464455.1 Anaerolineae bacterium
TACAACCGCCACGGTGCCGCCTTCGACGTGGGCGAGACGTTCGCGGGACTCGATTACGAGACAGGGTTGGAGTTCGTCGCGGCCATCCGGGAGCTGGTGCCGGAGGGCGCGACGACGGCACAGCTGGCGCTGCGCTGGATCCTCATGCACGAGGGTGTCACCGCGGCCATCCCCGGCGCCAAGTCACCCGCGCAAGCCCGCGCCAACGCCGCCGCGACCGACCTGCCTCCCCTCCCCGACGCCGTGATGGCGAGGGTGCAGGAGCTCTACGATCGCTACGCCAGGGACCTCGTGCACCAGCGCTGGTAGTCCGCGGAACCCGAGCCATGAAGCATCCCTCGCCTCAAGCCTGAGCCCAGAGGACCGCCACCCCCGCCAGACCGATCGAAACCAGGAGAACGACCGCGGTGGCTTCCCACGCCACGACCATGGCCGAGCTGGACCCGGCACTACAGCTCCCACACCGGCGCAAGATGGAGATCCTCTTCGCCATCCTGCTGGTCATCTTCCTGTCGGCCCTTGACCAGACCATCGTCGGAGTCGCCCTGCCGCGCATCGTGGGCGAGCTGGGCGGCACCAACGAGCTGTACACCTGGGCCATCACCAGCTACCTGCTGACCGCCACCATCACCGGCGTCTTCTACGGGAAGCTGTCCGACATCTACGGACGACGGCCGATGCTGCTCTTCGGCGTGACCGTCTTTCTCATCGGATCCGTGCTGTGCGGGCTGTCGTGGTCGATGGAGAGCCTCATCTTCTTCCGCGGCATCCAGGGCATCGGCGCCGGTGCCATCTTTCCCATCTCGCTCGCCGTCATCGGCGATCTCTTCGACCCGCGCGAGCGTGGTCGTTACCAGGGCCTCTTCGGCGCGGTCTTCGGCATCGCCTCGGTGCTCGGTCCGCTGCTGGGCGGCTGGATCACCGACAGCCTCGGTTGGCATTGGATCTTCTTCGTCAACCTTCCCATCGGCCTGGTGGCGCTCTACATCGTGTTCCGCTACCTGCCCACCGTCCACGGCGAGCCGAAGACGCGCAACCTCGACTACGCGGGTGCTGCCGTGTTCACCGTAGGCGTGGTGTTCCTGCTGCTGGGCCTGACCAACAAGGCGACCGGCGAGTGGGCCGACGTCAGCGTCGGCGGGTTCCTGCTCATCGCGGCGCTCGTCACGCCGGTGTTCCTGTTCATCGAGTCGAGGGCAGCCGAGCCGATCGTCCCGCTCGAGCTCTTCCGCAACCGCAACTACTCGGTGACGATCCTGGCCACCTTCCTGAGCTCCATCGGGTTCTTCGGAGCCATCATCTTCCTGCCGCGCTGGCTGCAGTTCGTGCAGAACGTCAGCCCCACCGAATCGGGCCTGCAGATCCTGCCGCTGATGGCCGGTGTCATCACCAGCTCCGTCGGAGCAGGCATCCTCGTCAGCCGCACCGGGCGCTACAAGTGGACCCTCACCGGCGCACTGCTGGTCATGAGCGTCGGCATCCTGCTGTTCACGGGCCTGGGCGCGAACACCGAGCTGCCCTTGCTGTGGCTGTGGATGTTCGTGGCCGGTATCGGCATCGGGCCCACCCTCTCGGTGTTCACCATCGTCATCCAGGCCTCGGTGCCCTTCAGCCGGCTCGGTGTCGCCACCGGCAACCTGACCTTCTTCCGTCAGATCGGTGGCTCGGTCGGCCTGGCCGTGGTAGGCACCATCTTCGCCGATGCGTTCGCGTCCCGGCTGGCACCGGCGCTCAACGCTGCCGGCGTGCCATCGCAGCAGGCCGGCATGGTCCTGGGCTTCGCCGCTGGCGGTGGTAGCCTGGGCCAGGTGAGCGATGTCACCCTGGCCGAGCAGCTGGCCCAGGTACCGCCACTGGAAGGGTTCGTGGACCAGGTCGTGACGGGCGTGTACAACGCCTTCTCCGCCGCCATCGCCGACACCTTCTGGTTCGGGCTGCTGGCGACCTTCGCAGCGCTTGTCGTCGTCGCCGTGCTCCTGCGCGATCTGCCGCTGCGCCACGCCGAAGCCGTTCTGGTGGCAGGATCGCTCGAGGATCCGGCCGAGGCCTCCGCTTCTGCGGCCGCCGAGGCTTGAGCGGTACCGTTCCAGTCACCGAGGACACAGGAGGGTACGAGATGAAGGTCGGACTGCTGGCGCCGCAGGGCTGGAAGGGCGAGTACGACGGCTGGGATCCGGGCGAGGCGTGGGCACGCACCGTCGAGCTGGCGGCGCAGGCCGAGGATCTCGGCTTCGAATCGCTCTGGGTCTTCGATCACTTCCACACCGTGCCCGAACCGACCGACGAGATGACGCTGGAGTCGTTCTCCGTGCTGTCGGCGCTGGCGATAGTCACCCGCCGGGTGCGACTGGGGCACATGGTCATCTGCACCGCCTTCCGCAACCCGGCGCTGACCGCCAAGCTGGCCTCGACCATCGACGTCATCAGCGGGGGCCGCTTCGAGGTCGGCATCGGTGCCGGCTGGAAGAAGGACGAGTGGCTCGCCTATGGCTACGGCTTTCCGCCCATCGGCGAGCGCATCAGCACCTTCGAGGAGCACCTGGAGGTCATCACCCGCATGCTGGCACCGGGGCATGCCACCTACCAGGGCCGGCGTGTCCACGTGCGCGATGCCATCAACGAGCCTCGCGGCATCCAGGACCACATCCCGCTCATCGTCGGCGGCAACGGCCGTGTGCGCACCGCCGGACTTGCGGTGCGGTTCGCCGACGAGCTCAACCTGGTGTTCGTATCGCCCAACGAGGCAGCGGAGCGCATGGCCCAGGTCCGCCAGAAGTGCCAGGCTGCAGGACGCGATCCGGGGTCGCTCCGCTTCTCCGTCTACGTCGGCGACGAGGCCGTCCGCCGTGCCGGTCAGGCCCGGGTCGATCTCATCGGCGCCTACCGGGAGGCCGGCCTCGACCGCATCGTCTGCTTCCCCACCAGGTACGCGCCCAATGCCGAGGCTCAGGCGGCCTTCGCCCAGGATTGCCTGGCCGCCGGCATCGAGCTGGACGGCCCGGCCGGGTAGCGGTCAGGGGCGAGCGTCGGGGCGGCGCCTCACGGGCAGACGAGGTATTCGCCGCATCCACGATGGCGGCGCGTACTAGAGTGCTAGCCGATGGAGATCGACACCAGCGAGCTGGAGCAGTGGTTCACGCAGAACCTGCTGCTGCTCATCCTCGTGGGCGCGACCCTGGTCGTGCTCTATTCGTACTCCAGTCGCTTCGTCCACAGCATCGTGCGGCGGTCGCTCAAGGCCACGGAGCTGGACTTCAGCGGCAGCGGCGTCGAGGACGCCGAGCTGGAGAAGCGCGCCACCACCATCGAGAGCCTGGCCACGACGCTGCTGCGGGTCACCATCCTGGGCATCGGTGGCTTCATCATCATCGGCCTGCTCGGCGCCTGGAGCTTGCTCGTGCTCATCGGCCTCTTCCTGGCGGGTATCACCATCGCCGGCCAGTCGATCGTCCTGGACTACCTGATGGGCGTGCTCATCATCCTCGAGGGCGAGTTCTTCCAGGGCGACAACATCGAGATCGGCAACGTGCCCTGGTCGGGCACCGTCGAGAGCGTCGGATTGCGACGCACGGTGATGCGCGGGGCCGATGGCACCGTCTACTCGATCTCCAACGGCGAGCTGCGGCTGGTCGCCAACCGCACGCGCATCTACGCTGCCGCCGAGGTGCGCATCCGCGGCGTGCGCCAGGGTGACCTCCAGCGCGTCATGGAGGTGATGGAGCGGGTGGGCAAGGAGATCGCCGCCGACCCCGCCTTCGCCGATGCCGTCATCGAAGCCCCGCAGCCGGCCTTCGTGGACGACCCCGATGAGCTCGGCAGTGCGGTCGTGATGCGTGGCAAGGTCGTCGCCAGCCAGCGCTGGCGGGTGGCCAGCGAGATCCGCATGCGGCTGGACGAGTCCCTCACCGCTGCCGGCATCGAGCTCAGCCGATGGAGCGGCTCGCAGGACGCCGCGAAGGGATGACCTAGGCCGGCGGCCGGACGGGTCGGCCGCGACCTTGTCAGCCGGACCGCCGGATGGCCTCGATCAGCTCCGACTTGGCCATCCCGCTGCGACCCCGTATCCCAAGCTCGCGGGCACGGTTGTAGAGCTCGTCCCTCGTTCGCTTCTCCAGGCGCGTGTTCGGGTTGCCGGTCCCGGACGTCCGACGGTTGGGCGTACGGCCCTCCTGGCGGCGCTGCTTGTTGACCGTCCGAGCGGCGATCTCGCTGGCGCGATCCTCTCCACGGCCACGCTCCCTGGCGCTCTCCTTCACGTGCTCGTATTGGCGCTCGTCCTTGTCGCTCCACTCAGGCATCGTCGTCGTCCTCGCCACGCTCGTCGACCGCGCCGCCGTGCTCCTTGCCGCCCTGCTCGTCGGCCCTGGGCTGCGTTGTCGCCATGCCTTCGTCGCTGGCTCGCTCCCGCTCCATGATCTCGAGCCGCCGAGCCTGGGCTCGCCGCAGCTCGTCTGCCTCGGGGGCTGGGATGTCCCCATCAGCCACGCCCTCGCCAGCGTCCGATCCGGCCGGAGGCTGCTCGGGCGTCAACTGCAGGTGGGTCATCGATGCACCTCCGCCGCTGAGAGACCAGGTGACCGTGGACCCGCTGCAGGGTGGGAGCG
>DATHSE010000186.1:0-3674 GCA_035464455.1 Anaerolineae bacterium
GACGCCTTCGCCGACACGCTCACCGAGCTCGCCCATGCTGACGCCCGCGTGGTGGCGGTGGTCAACGACTCGCTCGGCTCCACCAAGGTCAACAAGCTCGCCGCGGCCCTGCCGGCCCAGGTGGTGAACGTGGGCATCGCCGAGCAGAACATGGTGGGCATCGGGGCCGGTCTCGCCAACGGCGGCCGCATCCCCTTCGTCTGCGGCGCCACGCCCTTCCTCACCGGCCGCGCCCTCGAGCAGATCAAGGTCGATGCCGCCTACAGCTTCGCCAACGTCAAGCTCGTCGGCGTCAGCTCCGGCGTGGCCTACGGCGAGCTGGGCCCGACGCACCATTCGATCGAGGACATCGCCTGGACGCGCGCCATCGACCGGCTCACCGTCATCGTGCCGGCCGACCCCATCGAGACGGCGCAGGCCATCCGCGCCGCCTACGAGACCGAGGGCCCGGTCTTCGTGCGCACCAGCCGCATCGGCGTGCCGGTCGTGCACGCCCCCGACTACCGCTTCGAGATCGGCCGGGCGGCCGTCCTGCGCGAGGGCGACGACGTCACCCTGGTCGCCAACGGCGTCATGGTCACGCGCGCGCTGGAGGCCGCCGCGACCCTGGCCGCCGAGGGCATCGAGGCGCGCGTGCTCAACATGGCCACCGCCTCGCCCATCGACCGCGAGGCCATCGTCGCCGCCGCCCGCGAGACCGGTGCCATCGTCAGCGCCGAGGAGCACATCGTGCGCGGCGGGCTCGGCAGTGCCGTGGCCGAGGTGGTGGTGACCGAGGCGCCCGTGCCCATGCGAATCCTGGGCTTCCCCGGCTTCTGCCCCACCGGCTCACCGACGTGGCTGCTGGAGTGGGCCGGCCTCACTCCTGCGGGCATCGCCGCGGCGGCACGTGAGATCGTGGCGGTACGCGGGGTCGTGGCGGGTTGACATGGCACGCGCCGACGAGCTGCGCCTGATGACCCGCGTCGCGCGGCTGTACTACGACGTGGGCTTGAAGCAGCCCGAGATCGCGTCCCGCCTGCGGCTCTCGCAGCCCAAGGTCTCGCGGCTGCTCAAGGGCGCCCAGGACGAGGGCATCGTCCGCATCAGCGTGCGCGCGCCCAGCGGCACCAACCCCGAGCTGGAAGATGCCCTGGAAGCCCGCTTCGGCCTGGCCGAGGCGGAGGTCGTGGAAATCTCTCGCGATGACGACGTGGCGGCTGTACGCGAGCTGGGAGCAGCCGCGGCCTTTCACGTCGAGGCCAGCGTGCGCTCCGGCGACGTCATCGGCGTCAGCTCCTGGAGCGCCACGCTGCTGGCCATGGTCGAGGCCATGCACCCAGTCAACGGGGTGCACGACACGCAGGTCGTCCAGATCCTCGGTGGCGGCGGCGACCCCGCGGCCGAGGGCCATGCCACGCACCTGGTGCGACGCATGGCCTATCTGCTGCATGGCCAGGGCACCTTCCTGCCTGCACCCAGCAGCGTAGGCTCGGCCGAAGCCCGCCAGGTCCTGCTGGAGGACCAGTTCGTGCGTCGCGCCATGTCCCTCTTCGACCGGCTCGACATCGCCCTCGTGGGCATCGGCGGGCAAGAGCCATCGGGCCTCCTGGCCAGCTCCGGCAACGTCTTCTCCCCGCAGGAGCTGCAGACCGTGCGGCAAGCCGGCGGCGTCGGCGACATCGGCCAGCGCTACCTCTGTGCCGATGGCCGGCCGGTGGACACGCCGCTGCACCAGCGCGTCATCGGCATCGAGCTGGAGCAGCTGAGGCGGGTGCCGCGAGCCATCGGCGTGGCCGGCGGCCCGAGCAAGACCAGGGCCATCAGGGCCGCGCTGCTGGGTGGCTGGATCAACTGCCTCATCACCGATACCTACACCGCGGAGCGTCTCCTGGAGCGGGGCTCCGAACGGGCAGGGACCACAGCGCGCGGACAACGTGCAGGAGCAAGGGTGGCATGAAGGAACGAGTCAGTCCAGGCATGGCCCTGGCCATCGGCGTCGTCGCCGTCTTCGCGGTCGTAGCGCTGCTGTTCGGCTTCACCGTCGTGTCCACCGAGGAGGAGGCGGCGCTCAACGTCGAGTTCGACCCGGTGGCCTACGTCGAAGAGACCTGGCCCACCATCCAGACCACCATCGCCGAGAACGCCGTGCCCCTGGCCGACGTGCTCAACCGCATCGAGCCCGATGCGACCGGCAAGGCCACCAAGGAGTCACTCACCCCGGTCGCGGAGGAGCTCGGCCGCATCACCACCGGGGAGGCGCATGTCTACCGCGTCAGCGGTAGCGGGACGGTGACCGATGTCGACACCGAGACCAGCCGGGGCACGATCGGCCTGCAGGTCGATGGCTACGAGGGCCCCATCGAGGTGCGCGTCTACGTCGGACCGCGCATCCCCAGCGACGAGTCATCCATCCGCGACGCCACCGGCTTCATCGAGTTCGGCGACTTCCGCGACCAGACCGAGTACGGCAAGGTGGCCTCCGAGATCAACAAGAAGGTGGCCGAGGGTCTCGAGACGGTGCGGGCCGAGCTGACCGAGGGCCAGGCGGTGACGTTGACGGGTGCGCTGACGATGCGAACCTTCAACCAGCCCTCGATCGACGTGAGCACGCTCACCATCGTGCCCATCGAGGTGGCCACGTCATGAGCGCGGCTGCGGGTACCGCCACTCCTGGCCCGGGCGCGATGCCGCTGCGCCTGCCCATGCGTGCCGAGAACGTCACCAAGGTCTTCCCCGGCACCACCGCGCTGGAGGACGTCACCTTCGACGTGCATGAAGGCAAGGTCAACGTCCTCGTGGGCGAGAACGGTGCCGGCAAGTCCACGCTGATGAAGATCCTCGCCGGTGTCGAGCAGCCGACGCGCGGACGCGTCCTCATGGATGGCGAGCCGGTCCAGCTGCCCAGCGTCACCGCGGCTGCCGCGCACGGCGTGGGCATCATCTTCCAGGAGCTGAACCTGTGCCCCAACCTCAGCGTGCTCGACAACCTCTTCCTGGCCCAGGAGCTCGTTCGCGGCGGAACGATCGACCGCAAGGCACAGCGAGTGCGCGCGCTCGAGCTGCTGGAGCGGCTCGAGCAGGACATCGATCCCGATGAGCTCGTCAGCAACCTGCGCATCGGCCAGCAGCAGATCGTGGAGATCGCCAAGGCGCTCACCCGTGACGTGCGGGTGCTCATCATGGACGAGCCCACCTCGGCACTCTCGCAGGCCGAGGTCGAGGGCCTCTTTCGCATCATCCGCGACCTCAAGGCGCGGGGCGTCTCCATCGTCTACATCTCGCACAAGCTTGACGAGCTGCTGCAGGTGGGTGACCACATCACCGTGCTGCGTGACGGCAGGGTGGTGGCACATGCCGAGGCCGCTGAGGTGGACGTGCCCTGGATCATCGAGCAGATGGTCGGCCGGACGCCGGCATCGCTGTTCACACGCACGGACCACCAGCAGGGCGAGGTGCTGCTCCGCGTCGAGGATGTGACGCTGCCGAGGCTGGGCGGCGGCTACCTGCTCGATCACGTCTCGCTGGAGGTCCATGCGGGCGAGATCCTGGGCCTGTACGGGCTCATGGGTGCCGGCCGGACCGAGCTGATGGAGGTGCTCGCGGGCGTGCGCCCGGAGGCGAGCGGCACGATCTGGCTCGACGGCAAGGAGCTGGGCCGCTCCGCCGTCGCCGACCGCATCGACTCGGGCATC
>DATHSE010000187.1:0-2099 GCA_035464455.1 Anaerolineae bacterium
TCCTCCGCGAGGAGACGATCACGATCTTCCTCCACGCGCCGACGTCGGGTGACGTCCTGGCCGGTGCCGACCATCCGCACGGGCCGCCCCGCATCATCCGCGAACATGCGTCCCACGCCGTGCGTCCAGTGGACGCTGCCATCGGGCCAGATGACTCGGAACTCCATGTCCAGATCGGGGCCACCCACGGTGGCAGTGTCCAGCCTCGAACGGAGCTGCGCGCGATCGTCCGGATGCACGAGCTCAAGGTAGGCCTCGAAGTCCGGCGCCGGCCCCGCCGGGTCCAGGCCGTGTTGCCGGAAGATGGCTTCGGACCAGAGCAGTGCGCCGCTGGGGAGGTCCCACTCCCAGAAGCCAGTGCCAGACGACTCGAGGATGAGCTCGAGCCGCTCATCGCGGGACTCGACGGCCTGCGCAAGCTCGGCGGATTCGGCCAGCGCCCTGACGAGGCGGTCACGAGCTGCCCTCCGCGAGGCGATGAGGAGGATCATACCGATGGCCACGGCCACGTAGACGGCCTGCTTCGTTGTCTCGGCGCGGTCGAAGACGCCCAGCTGGCCGACCGGCTCCACGAAGAACCATGTGTTCAGCCAGAGCGTCACCGCCATCGCGGACAGGCCGGCCGGTATCCCCCCGAACCAGGCCGCGATGATGAGGGCGGCCATGAGTTCGATGTAGCCCGGGTCACCGACACTCGCATGCAGGAGACCCTTGCCCAGGATCGCCACGACACCGACGATGGCGCCGAGCACGGCAGACCCGAGCAGGGAGAACCGCGGATCCCGGATCCGCTCCAGTTCCGCCCTTGCCCGATGGGAGGCTGCGCGCACGCTCATCCCGTCCATGCACTCCGAAGGTCAACGCCGCGTAACGCTCGGCGTTGACCTGTGGTGGGGATCGCGGGGTCGGCCGGCGCTGCGGGGTCTCGGCCCCTACCGTGCCCACCGAACCATCTGTGCGACACCATGGATGAGGTGTCCCGTCCTCGCGACCGCTCAGACGACGCCGGATCCTCGGCGGCTGCGGCCGGTGAAGTAACCCACGACCAGCACCGTGATGACGGCGCCGATGGTAGCCACGACGATGGAGCTGATGTCCAGCGCGCCGTCGATGGGATCGATGCCAAAGATGAGTCCGGCGAGGAAGCCGCCGACGAGCGCCCCCACGATCCCGAGCACGATGTGTCCGATGACGCCGAGCCCTTCGTCACCCTTGACGATGAACCCGGCCAGGTATCCGGCGATTGCGCCAAGTACGAGCCAAGCGATGATGCTCATTCTGTGCAGTCCTCCATAGCGGCCAGGTCCACCGTCATGACGCTCGTTGCAGACTCCGGCTGTAGTCGCACCCATCGTGCTCGCCGTCGCGGCTCATGGAAACTTCGAAGCACAGCGATAGCATCACAAGGGCATCACAATGGACCTACCGACCCCTGCGCGAGGTCGCAGGGGCCCCGGGTGGGGCAGATGTATATTGTTGAGTGTCACGGTAAGCATTTGTCTACAGGTGTATGTTCGTCGGCCTCGAGCGAGGTTAACCATGCGGACACTCGTGACTGACACACTGGCAGCCTGGCGCCAGGCTGAGCGCGTGCTTGCGCAGAGCGAGATCGGGTCGGCAGACTACGAGGCTGCCAGGTTGGCCGCGATGGAGCTTCGGGACCTCTACCAGCGTCTCGCCGCGCAGACCGACCTTGACCCGGCTGCAGAGTCACCTGCTGAAGAAGGCGCCGAGAGGGCGACCCTGAAGCGGGTTCGGGCCGACCTCGACCTCGACACGACGGACCGATGAGGCGTGTGGCGCCGGCGCGCGGCGTGAACGTGTTGCCCTCATGCTGAGATCGGAAGCGTGGGTCTGGCTCGCCCGAGGGGCAGGGGCGGCCGTCGGTGTCCTCCTCGTCGCCGTCATCGCGACACTGATGCTTGGCGCAAGCAACGTGCTCGTGCAGGTGGCCATCGCCCTGGTCCTGGCTGCCGGCCTGGAGCCGGTCGTGCGGTGGCTGCGCGCCAAGACCGGTCTCACCCGCACATTGACCATCCTGCTCGTCTACCTCGGGTTCATGGTCCTCGTGGGTGCGCTGGTCTTCCTCATCGTTCCGG
>DATHSE010000188.1:0-11013 GCA_035464455.1 Anaerolineae bacterium
GATGGCGAGCGGCAGCAGGATATCGCGGGCGACGACGAAGCGGGCGGCCGCGAAGGCAGTGAGCAGGCCCAGGGTGGTGCCGATGAAGAGGCCGCCAAGCGCCTCGATGAGCGTGTTCCAGCCACTGCGAAGCAGGTGCTCCCAGTGCTGGCTGAAGGCGCCGGCGATGGACGAGGGCGTCGAGAGCGGCCGCGGCAGCGCATCCGCCCGGCCCAGGAGCTCCCACAGCAGCAGCAGGACCACCAGCGCGATCAGCGGTGGCGCCGCCCGCCCGGCACGGTCACCCAGCCAGGCCCGAGAGGCTGCGCCCGTGTTGGCGGCCGGAGTCCCCGCGGTCACCCGAAGGATCCCTCGGCGCGGGCACGCTCCAGACTCGCCACGGCCGGGCCGGGCCCTGCACCGACGCGGCCACGCAGGGCTTCGCGCACCTCGGTGACGAGGTCGTAGTAGCGATCCGTCTCACGCGAGTCGTCGGTCCGTGGCTGCGGCAGGTCCACATCCACGACGTGGCTGATGCGGCCGGGACGGGGGCTCATGACCACGACTCGCGTGGAGAGGAAGACGGCCTCGGGGATGGAGTGCGTGACGAAGATGACGGTCTTGCCGGTGGCCCGCCAGATGCGCAGCACCTCCGCGTTGAGCCGCTCGCGGGTCATCTCATCGAGCGCGCCAAAGGGCTCGTCCATCAGCAGCAGCGCCGGCTGCAGCGCCAGCGCCCGCGCGATGGCGACGCGCTGCTGCATGCCTCCCGACAGCTGATGGGGATAGTGGTCCCGGAAGGCAGCCAGCTCGACCAGCTCCAGCATCTCGGTGATGCGTGCGTCACGCTCCGCGCCGCTGACGCCGGAGATCTCCAGCGGCAGCCGCACGTTGGCCTCGACGCTGCGCCAGTCGAACAGCACCGGTGCCTGGAAGACGATGCCGTAGTCACGGTCGAGGCGCGCCTGGTGGGCGCTCTTGCCGTTGACCTCGACGATGCCGGCCGTGGGCTGGACGAGGTCACCCACGATCCGCAGCAGGGTGGACTTGCCGCAGCCGGACGGGCCGATGAGCGAGATGAACTCGCCGGCGTGGATGTCCAGGTCGATGCCGCGGAGGGCGACCGTGTCGTCGCCGGACTGGGTCGGGAAGACCTTGTCGACAGCGGCGAGACGGACGACGGGCGCCGAAGCGGTGGTGGTCATGGGTTGGCCCCTGGTCGGTTACGCAAGACGAGCACCTCGGCTGCTCGCACCGCGAGGTAGGCCACGATGCCGACCAGCGAGGCGATGAGGATAGTCGCCCAGAGCTTCTCCGGGCCGGTGATGTACTGCTGGCTGAAGCTGATGATGGCCTTGCCCAGGCCTTCCCCGACCCCGCCGGGCCCCTCGCCGATGATGGCGCCGATGATGGCCCATGTGGCGGCGACCTTGAGCGCGGTGAAGAGGAACGGCACCGATGCCGGGAGGCGCAGCTTGCGATAGACGTCCCAACGCGACGCGCCGTAGGACCGCATCAGCTCCATGGCGCGCGGGTCCGGGGAGCGAAGACCGCGCAGTTGCGAGATGGTCACCGGGAAGAAGGTGAGATAGGTGGCCACGATCACCACGGCCGTCGGTCCCAGGCCCACCGCCAGGGCGATGACCGGCGCGAGGGCCACGATGGGGATGGTCTGCGATGCCACCACGTACGGCATGAACGTCCGCTCAGATCGGACCGAGTGCACGAAGATGGAGGCGATGCCGATGCCGATGAGGGCACCCAGGACGAAGCCGATGAAGGCCTGTCGCATGGTGAACAGGGCCGCACCCAGCAGGAACTCCAGCAGGGTCTGATCGGAACCGCGGCGGAACGGCTCGAAGAGCTCGAACAGGATGTCCCAGATGTGTGGCAGCTGGCGGTCGCTGAACTGCAGCACCCGGAAGGGCGGGTCGTGGAAGTAGTCGATGCCGCTGCCGAGCAGGTTGTCGAAGCGCCAGGGCGTGCCCCCGAACCACTTCAGGGTCTCCCAGATGAAGCCGGCGATGAGGAAGAACGCCGCCAGCGCCAGCGCCGTGCGGGCGAAGCGTCCGGCCGGCGTCTGCCAGCGCCCGACGACGCCTTCAGCGCCGCCGACGGTGTGGACCGCGACGTCATCGGCCGCATCGCCGATGTCGAGCGCGATCTCGCCGGCCTCCGGATCGGCCAGCGGGTCGCTCCGACGGTCGCGCGACGACCCGGCCGACGAGTTCGGGCCCAAGGCCCGATAGGGCATCGGCACGCGGCCTGCATCGGCGACGTCCGCCTGCTCCTGCAGCCGGTCGGGCGGCGTGGCTCGCTCCTTGTCCTTGTCGTGCATGCGTCGCCGCTGTCGGCCGTGCCCTCCCCGTGCGGCGCTAGGCGCGTACGCCCTTGTCGGCGATCGCCAGGGCCCCGTCCAGGATCTCGAAGCCCTCGGCCATCTCCGCCTCGCTGATGATCAGCGGCGGATTGCAGTGGATGGTGTTGTAGCGCACGAAGGTGTAGAGCCCGTTGTCCTTGAGGTACGCGCCCACGGCCTTCATCTCGTCCGACAGACCGCCGTAGGGCGCCATCGGCTCATAGGTGGCGCGGTCGCGAACCAGCTCGAGGATGCCGAAGAGGCCGATGTTGCGGTGGGCACCGAGGCTGGGGTGCTTCTCCTTCAGCTGCGCCATGTGGTCGCGCATGAGCGCCCCCATCTGGCCGGCTCGCTCGATGAGCCCATCCTGCTCGTAGACATCGATGACCGCCAGCGCGGTGGCACAGCCCATGGGATGGCTGTTGTAGGTCAGCCCGCCACCGAAGGCCTTGTCGGCGAAGGCATCCGCGATCTGCTGGCGCATGGCCACGGCTCCCAGCGGCAGGTACGAGGAAGTCAGCCCCTTGGCCATGGTGAGGATGTCGGGGACGACGCCCCAGTGGTTCACGGCGAACCACTCGCCGGTGCGGCCGAAGGCGCTCATCACCTCGTCGGCGATCATCACGATGCCGTGGCGGTCGCAGATCTCGCGCACGCCCTGGAGGTAGCCGTCGGGCGGGATAAGGATGCCGTTGGTGCCCACCACCGGCTCGAGGATGAAGCCGGCGATGGTGTGGCCGCCCTCGTACATGATCACGTCCTCGAGCTCACGCAGTGCCACCTCCACCGGCTCCGGCTCCGGCCGCCCCCACTTGTGGGGGTCGGGGGCGCGGTAGATGCCTGACACGCCCGTCTCGCTGGCCCAGCGGCGCGGGTCGCCGGTGGCCACCATGACCTGGCCGGTGGCGCCGTGATAGGAGCGGTAGCGGGCCAGGATCTTGTGCCTGCCGGTGTACTGGCGTGCCAGCTTGATGGCGTTCTCGTTGGCTTCGGCCCCGCCATTGGTGAAGAACACGACGTCCAGGTCGCCGGGCGTGAGCTGCGCCAGCTTGCGTCCTAGTCGGGCACGTGGTTCGTGCGCCATGAAGGGATTGGCGTAGGCCAGCTTCTGCGCCTGCGCCGCGATGGCATCGATCACGCGCTGGTCGCCGTGGCCGATGTTGACCGACATCAGCTGGCTGTTCCAGTCGAGATAGCGCTTGCCGTCGGTGGAGTAGAAGTAGCAGCCCTTGGCCGTCTCCACCGGGATGGGGTCGGCCGTGTTCTGCGCCACCCACTCGAACAGGGTGTGCTTCTTCGAGAGCGCCACGATCTCATCGGCGCTCATGACCGCCCGGGTCTCCTCGACCATGTCCTCACCTTCCGTCCGGTGGCGCGCGGCTCCCCGATGGTCTTGGTCCCCGGGGTCGTGCGCGGTGGCTACGTTCGCGGAGTGTGCCACGGATGGCGCCGGGTTCGTCGCTGGCCAGGGCGTCAGACGCTACTCGACCACATCGTCGACCTCGATCGACTGACCGACGCCCGCTCCACTGTCGGGCGCAGTCGATGGCTGGTCGGCATCGTTGGTGGCGAGGACGACGATCGCGGCGATGACGAAGATGACGGTCACGAGGACTGCCGTGGCGACGCTCCGCCCACCACGGCCAGCTGGTTTGTCGCCCCTGGCTTCGTTGGTGGCGACCTCCTCGAGGAGGCGCTGCTGCGACCAGCGGCCGAACGGATCCATGTCTGCATCGCCCCCTCGCGAGTCGACTGTGTCCGATAGCCAGGTGGGCTCGCCCTGCGATGGGTGGATGGTGCGCCCGCTCGGTCGGGCGCTCAAGTGCGCAACGGCCCGTCACTCGAGGGCGGGCCTGAAATGGCTCCGTGCGTCAGTCGTCGCCGGAGGTCTGCTCCTCCAGCTCACGCCCGAGCTCCTCGGTGCGGCGGTACGCGGCGAAGACGGCTTCCGACAGCACGGTCCGCAGGCCCCCCTTCTCCATCTCGTGGATGGCGGCCGCGGAGGTGCCTGCCGGCGAGGTGACCATGTTGCGCAGGTACGCGGGGTGGTCGCCGCTGGACTGCGCCAGCAGCGTGCCGCCGAGCAGCGTCTCGATGACCAGGTCGTGGGCGATGTGGCGCGGGAACCCGAGATGCACGGCCGCGTCGATGAGCGCCTCCATCACCAGGAAGACATAGGCTGGGCCGGTGCCGCTGACGGCGGTCGCCATCGACACGTACTTCTCGTCGTCGACCTGGAGCTCCTTGCCCAGGCTGCTCAGCAGGGCTGCTGTCTGCTCGCGCTGCAGCTCACCGACCTGGGGAGTGGCATACCAGACGGTCATGCCCTTGCCCACCTGCGCCGGCGTGTTGGGCATGGCGCGCACGATGGACTCGTGGCGCAGCGCGTTGCGCAGGGCCCGCGTCGTGGAACCGGCCAGGATGGAGATGACGAGCTGGTCGGCGCGCAGCACGGAGGCGACCTCGCGGCCGACAGCGATGAGCATCTGCGGCTTGATGGCCAGCACCACCACGTCGGCGGCCCGGACGGCCTCCGTGTTGGAGGCGGTGGTGCCGACGCCGTACGTGGCATCGAGCGCCTCGCGGCGCTCAGGACGTGGATCGCTGGCGATGACCTGCGCAGGCTCGACGACCGCGCCCGACAGCAGGCCCGCGATCATCGATTCGGCCATCACGCCGGTGCCAACGGTCGCGATGGTCGTTCCCTTCAGCGGTGCCACGCCCGCGAGTATAGGTGGCGCAAGCCCGGACGTTGGAGAGCCAGCCCTCCGACTGAGCCAGGCTGGGCCTAGGCCGGGGCGAGCGCCCGGCCGAAGACGAACGCGCTGCGTGTCTCCTGCACCTCCGCCGAGGCGAAGCCGGCGTCGAGGATGGCCCTGCGCAGAGCGCCAGCGTCCCGCGGCCAAAGGCTGCCCGACGGGCTCGCGATGGGGACGCCATCGGGAGCCGCCCTGGCCTCCACCAACAGGAAGACACCGCTCGGCCTGAGCCACGAGCGGATGACCTCCAGCCGGGCGCGGAGCGCCTCCGGCGACTCGGCCCGACCGAGGAAGTAGGCAGCGAAGACGACGTCCACCGCCTTGTCCGGGGGGGCCAGCGGATCGCGCTGGTGAAGATGCGCGAGCAGCCCGTGTGCGAGCAGGCGCGCGCGCGCCGCATCGAGCGATGCACCATCGGCGTCGTAGAGCCACAGCTCACCCTGGTCGGCCAGCAATCCGGTCCACCAACCCATGCCTGCGCCCAGCTCGACGATGACGCCGCGACGGTCGGCCTGGTCAAGCCACTGCGTGACCTGCTCCAGCTCCATGGTCCAGGGCCCGTCGTGGATGGGCCCGCGCGAGAAAGCGCCGCGGCGCAGGTACCAGTCCTCCCAGTCGCCGGGTGCTGCGGCTGCTGCGGCTGCTGCGGCTGCTGCGGCTGCTGCGGCTGCCGAAGGTGCCACGGCCGTGGCAGCCGCTGCGGCTCGGTCGCGCAGGGCCGCACGCAACCGCATCCGCAGGAAGCCGTTGCCATCCGCGTTGGCCAGGCACTCAGGGCACAGGTTCGCCCAGCCCTCAAGGTCGCCGGCAGCGCGGACCTCCCACGCTCGACCGCACCAGAGGCAGTCGAAGGCGCGCCTGAACACCATGGGCTATCGGCTCAGCCCGCGGGGCGATCGGGTGGCCTCGCCGCGACCACACCGACCGGCGCCAGGGGCATCCAGGCCTCGACCGGACCGGTGCCGGCGTAGATCTCCGGGGCCAGGAGCTCGGCCAGCACGGCGATGCCCTCGATGACGCGCGGTCCAGGGCGGGCGAACAGTCCGCGGCCGTCGACGGCGAAGAAGGCGCCGTCGCGGACAGCCTCGAGCTCGTCGAACCACGCCGGCAGCGGTGCTGACGCGAGGGCACGAGCGGCATCCGTGGCATCGCCGTCGCGCAGCGCCAGGATGAGCACCTGCGGCTCCACCTCGCGCAGCGCATCCCAGCTGGTACGCGCCGATGGCTCTCCTTCCCGGCCCAGCAGCTCCCAGCCGCCCGCGCGGCGGACCATCTCGGGCACCCAGCGTCCGGCGCTCAGCAGCGGATCGAGGCCCTCGAGGACGGCGACGCGCCTCGTCGCCGGGCGAACGCCACCCTGCTCCACGCTCGCCAGTCGCTCCCGCAGGACCTCGATCAGGCCGACGGCCTCGTACTCGGCCTCCGTGTAGGCACCCACGGTGGAGATGCTGTTGAGGATGCCCTCGATGGTCTGAGGCGCCAGGGCCACCAGGGTCACCTCGCGTGGCATGCCACCGACGATCGCGCTGATCTCGGCATAGTCGACGATCGGCTCATCTTCCGACCCGTCGGTCAGGATCAGGTCGGGCTGCAGGCGTGTCAGCAACGCGCCGTTGAGCCGCCGCTCGGGCACGGCGGCGTCGTACAGCGTGACCACGGGCGCTTCGACGACGTCCTCGGGGTGATCGCAGGCATGGCTCCGGCCGACCAGGCTGTCGCCGAGGCCCAGGGCATAGACGATCTCGGTAGCGGACGGCGTGAGGGAAACGATACGCATGACCATCCCATCGTCCCACGCCGACGCAGACCTGTCCGCCGCCGACGCAGACTCTGCCCGCCGCCCGCGCGACCGTTGCCGCCGGGATGCGGTAGCCTCGACGGCATGACAGCACCCGCGGTCGAGGTCCGTCGCGTCTGGAAGCGCTACGGCGATACCGACGTCGTGGCCGACCTGTCCTTCGATGTGCGTCCGGGCGAGGTCCTCGGCTTCCTGGGACCAAACGGCTCGGGCAAGACCACCACCATGCGCATGATCCTGGACATCGTGCGACCGGCGCGAGGAGAGATCGAGGTCTTCGGCCATCCCCCCGGGGTCGAGCACCAGGAGCGAGTCGGCTACCTGCCCGAGGACCGCGGCCTCTACCGGGACGTCAAGATCATCGACACGCTGACGTACTTCGGTGCGCTGCGCGGCATGACCCAGGCGGAAGCCCGGCTGCGGGCCATGACGCTGCTGGCCGAGATGGGCCTGGACGGGGCAGCCGGCAAGAAGGCGGCCGAGCTGTCTCGTGGCATGCACCAGAAGGCGCAGCTCATCGCCACAATCCTCAACAGCCCCGAGCTGCTCATCATCGATGAGCCCTTCCAGGGACTCGACCCGGTGAACGCCGACATGCTCAAGGGCGTCGTGCGGCAGCAGCGCGACCGGGGCGCCGCGGTGATCATGAGCACGCACGACATGGGCGACGCACAGACGCTCTGCGACCGCATCGTGCTCATCGACAAGGGCAGGCGCCTGCTGTATGGCACGGTCGAGCGCGTCCGCGAGGCCTTCAGCGACGGCGCCGTGGAGGTAAGCGGCAGGGACATCCCCGCCTCGGCTGATGGGCTTGACAGCGTGAGTCATGTCCACGAGGTGGGCGATGCCATGCGCTACCTGATCCGCGAGGGTGCCACGCCGCAGGATCTCTTCCGTGAGCTCGCGGCCGCTGGCGCACACGTCGACCGCTTCGCCGTGCAGGCGCCCAGCCTGGACGAGATCTTCATCCGCACCGTGGCCGGCGACACGCGTGCTGAGGCCGTGCGGTGAACAGCCGGCAGCCGTCCGGCGGGTCCGGCTACCTGCGCCTCACCGGGCTGGTGGCACGGCGCGAGTACCTGCGCACGGTGCGGCGGAGCGGCTTCATCCTCGCGACCATCCTGCTGCCGATCGGCATCGCCTTGCTGTTGGCCGTCTCGGCCTTCTTCTCCGCCCAGGGCGTCAGCAGCGATGGCCAGGCCAGCGGCACCATCATCGTCGTCAACCAGTCCGATGTGCCCATCAACGCCCTCGACACCGGGACGGCCGAGCTGCGACTGCTGACCGAGCCGTTGGCAGCCAGCCAGCTTGCCGGCGGCGACATCAATGAGTACTACCTGGTCCCTGCGGACTTCCGCAGCAGCGGCGAGGTCACACGCATCGAGGCGGACATCGGGCTGAACATCGCGCGGCTGGAGAGCCAGCAGAGCGGCGAGAACCTGGTGCGCTACGTCATCCGTGACGCACTGCTGCGGGAAGCCGGCGTGGCCCCAGGGGATGCGGCGCGCATCCTGCAGCACGTCACCGTCACCGCCGTCACGGTCGAGGGCGACCCGGTATCGGCGGCCGGTATCGCCGCCGGCATCGCCGTGCCGTTCCTGTTCGTCGCCACCTTCATGATCAGCATCTTCATGACCAGCGGCTATCTCCTCCAGTCGGTCACCGAGGAGAAGGAGAACCGCGTGGTCGAGATCGTGCTCAGCTCCATCCCGGCCACGCCGCTGATGGGCGGCAAGATCATCGGGCTGGGTGGCGCGGGCTTGACACAGGTGGCCGTCTGGGTCGCCTCAGCGCTGGTGGCCGTTCCGCTGCTGTCAAACCAGGTCCCCGACATGGGCCCCATCAGCCTGGATGCCACCGTGCTGCTGCTGGCACTGGCCTACTTCGTGCTGGGCTACCTCGCCTACGGCGCCATCTTCGCAGCCATCGGGGCCATCGCGCCGGGCAATCGCGAGGCCCAGCAGTACTCCGGCTTCCTCGGCTTCGCTGCCGCCGTGCCGCTCATCGTCTCATCACTGTTCCTGACCGACCCAGCCTCGCCGGTCGTGGTGGCACTCTCGCTGTTCCCGCTGACAGCACCGACCTCCATGCTGCTGGTGCTGGGAGTCTCGGAGTCGATCCCCTGGACGTTGGTGGGGGCATCGCTCGTGAGCCTGACGCTGTTCGCGCTGCTCGCCACCTGGGCGTCGGCGCGCATCTTCCGTGCGACCGTGCTGCTGTACGGCGTCCGACCCACGCTCAACCAGCTGCTTGGCGCAGTCCGTTCATCGCGCTAGGCCGCAGCAGCCGAAGACGCGAGAAGGGGACCCCACGCCGAGCGACGTGGGGTCAGGTCTGTCAGGCGTGCGAGGCCCGCGGGCCCTGACGGATCAGGCGGGCTTGAGCTCGTTGACCTTGGCGCGCGCAGCGTCCTTGTCCTTGAACCAAAGCGCGTTGATCTCGGTGTACGCGACCTGGTCGGCGGGCACGGAGTCCTCGGGGAAGATGGCGGCGGTGGGGCACTCCGGCTCGCAGGCGCCGCAATCGATGCACTCGTCGGGGTCGATATAGAGGGTCCGGTCGATGCCCTCCTCGAAATGGATGCAGTCCACCGGGCAGACGGCCACGCAGGCCTGGTCCATGACGTCGACGCACGGCTCGGCGATGACGTAGGTCATTGACGCACTCCTTACATTCGCTCGGTACTTCGCCGAGGCATAGGCCCCGGTGGTCGGTCACTGTCGGCTGTCACCCATCTTACCCACGCACGCGAGCAGACGTGGATGCATATGGACCCTGTCACGGGTGCGCTATGGACCGAAGACCGAACGGGGGAACGTCACGGGCTGATGGTGATGTCACGCAGGTCCACTGCACCGACCATGCCCTTCTCGATATGCCCGGGGATGTGGCAGAGGATGGCGAGGTCCTCGTCGCTGGGCACCTCGTACTCGACCGTGGCGCGCTCCCCCGACGTGAGCAGGACACGGAGGCCGCCGGTGTCCGGCGGCACGCTCGCCGGCGGAGCGGTGGCCAGCAGGTTGGGCGGTATGGCAGCAGCATCCGCCCGGTGCCAGGCCGCCTGCACCTCCGCATCGCCGATGACGAAGTCGTGGATCTCCAGGCCGGCGTTGAAGATGGTGAAGCGCACGGTCTCTCCGGGCACCAGCACGACGGGCGTGGGGTCGAAGCGATAGTCACGCATGATGACGGTCACGTCGCGGGGCGCGTTCGCGCTGCCAGCCCGGCTGATCTCGATATCTGGCGGCGCCTCGCCGGGACGCTGCATGCCGATGAGGACCAGCGTCACCGCCACCACGGCGAAGACGATGACCACGACGACGGGCGCGCGTGAGATGGGAGCTTGCTGCACTCAGCGCAGAGTAGCCGAGGTCGCCGTTTGCCTACCAGCGGAAGGGTGCCGCCACGATCGTCTCGGGCACAGGCTGGATAAGCCCCGCGAGCGCGACAGTGACGGCGAACGAGGCCAGCACGAGGAGTATCGCGAGGAGCGGGCGCGAAGCGCCAAGTCGCTCCAGCCGATCGATGAGATCTGAGGCGATCCCGGTTGCAGTGTCCATTCCATCCATCCCATGCGTTGCCTGGTGGGTCGATGGAACAAGGCTAGGGAGCGCCTCTTACCCGCCGGTAGCCAGGGACTTCACCGCGTCTTGGCCCGATGTGGAGAAACCATAAGGCGCCTTCCGGAGAAGGCGCCTTGCGGGCTGTGATGGCGTGCGACGGGTGGTCGCAGGGGCTGTAACTAGCGGCGAGCGCGGAAGCAGTCGTTGCAGTAGACCGGCCGGCTGCCGGTCGGCTGGAACGGCACCTGGGCGATCTTGCCGCAGTCTGCACAGGTAGCGTCATAGAGCTGGCGCGGGGGACGGTCGTAGCCTCCTCCTCCGCCGCCGTAGCCACCACCACCACCGCCACTGCTGTAGCCGCCCCCACCGTAGCTGTCATCGCCGTAGCTGCTACCGGTGTTGCGCTGAGCCTTGCGGGACTGGCGGCAGGCCTTGCAGCGCTTGGGTGCGTCGGTGAAGCCCTTCTCCGCATAGAACGCCTGCTCGGATGCGGTGAAGATGAACTCCTGACCGCAATCGGCACAGGTGATAGTCCTGTCCTCGTACACGAACGAA
>DATHSE010000189.1:0-12630 GCA_035464455.1 Anaerolineae bacterium
GAGGCCGGCCTCGACGCGTCGGTGCTGCGCGCGGCGCGTGCCCGCGGCGGGCGGCGCTTCAGCGACGGCCTGGAGGTGGAGCCGACCCTGCGCCTGGCGGTGGAGGCCGCGCTGGGCGAGGTCCTCGCCGGCCTCGTGCTCGATGCGAACGACCTCCGTGCCCTCTCGCAGGCCGCTGCCGTGCTGGTGCTGCGGGATGGCGGTGACGGCCGCAGCCGCAGCGCTGACCGCGCCGCGGCCGTGCTCGCCGAGGGCGTCCTCCGCGTCGGCGGTGGGGCGCTGTCCGGGGCGCTGCGGCTTGACCCGGACGCCCATGCGGCACGACTGCTGGCGCGCTGCATGTGGGTGCCGGCGCTCGACGATGCGCTCGCGCTGCGGGAGCTGCTGCCGCCGGGCTGGCGACTCGTGACGAGGGACGGCAGGGTGGTCGACGACCTGGGCGTCATCCGCCCCGCTCCCGGTGTCTCGACGCTGGAGCGGCGAGCCACGCGCGACGAGGTGGACCGGAGACTGGAGCGCGTGCAGGCCGACCTCGAGGCCGCCACCGCCGGTGCGGCGGCTGCCCAGGCAGCTCGCGCGGCTGCCGAGTCCGCAGTCCAGGCCGCGCGTGCAGCCCTCGACGTCGCGCGGCGTGCCCGACGTGTGGCCGATGAGGCCGACCGTGCGGCCGCCTCGGCCGCCGAGAACGCCGCCCGCGAGCTGGCCTGGCAGGAAGCGCTGCTGGAGCGCGCTCGCACCGAGGCCGCCACGGCCAGCGCCGAGGCGCGTCAGCGCAGCGCCGAGCTCGCCGACCTGGACGACAGCCAGGCTGGCGAGGGGGCCGGCCCCGAGGCCCGCAGTGCGCTCGAGGCGCTCGATGCACGCGTCGCCGTCCTGCGCCGCGAGCGTGACGCGGCCGCCAGCGTCGCCCGCGAGGCGCGCGCGGCGCGCGATCGTGCCATGGAGGACCGCCGGGGTGCCGAGGTCGGGTTGGGTCTGGCGGAGGCTCGTATCGAGGAGCTCGGTCGCGATGAGCTGGCCCTGAGCGGCCGGGAAGCTGACCTGATCTCGGAGCGCGAGCGGCTGGCCGGCGAGCTCGCCGCCGCGCAGGGCAGGCAGAGGGTCCAGAGCGAGGCGTTCGAAGCCTCGGTCTCGTCTGCCCGCGACGAGCGCAGCCGGCTGCTGGCCGCCGAATCGGCTGCCGGTGCGGCACGCGAGCGTCTTCGCGTGGCTGAAGGCCGCAGCCGCCAGAGCGAGGTCGCGGAGATGGAGGCGCGGCTGCAGGTCGACGCCGCCCGCGAAGGCCTGTTGGTGGAGCTGGCCTCCATCGGCGACGACGGCCTGCGCATGCTGCTGGCCCAGAGTCGGCAGCCGGTCTCCCAGGGGACTCCCGGGAGCGACGAGCTGCCGGAGCTCCTCGAGGCAGCCCTTGACGCCGCTCTCGACAGCTGGCGCCGGGATGCCGCCGACGCCGAGGAGCTGCCGGAACCACCCTCGCGTGCCCGCATCGCGACCCTCCGCCGCCGCTTCAACGACGTTGGCGCCAGCAACCCCTTCGCCGTGCAGGAGCTGGCCGAGGTCCAGCAGCGACTGGGGGCGCTGGAGGCACAGCGCGAGGATCTCGACAAGGCCATCCGCGACACCCGCGAGATGATCACCCGCCTGGGCAGCCTCATGACCGAGCAGTTCCGCCAGACCTTCGAGGCGCTGGAGGGAGCCTTCGAGCGTCGCTTCCACCAGCTCTTCGGTGGTGGGGAGGCGCAGCTGTCGCTGACCGATCCCACCGACCTCTCGACCACCGGCGTGGAGATCATGGCCCGGCCACCGGGCAAGAAGCGCCAGCCCCTGGCGATGCTCTCCGGCGGCGAGCGGGCGCTTACGGCGGTGGCGCTGCTGATGGCCATGCTCGAGGTGCGCCCGGTACCCTTCTGCGTGCTCGACGAGGTCGACGCAGCCCTCGACGAGGCCAACATCGGACGCTTCTCGGCCGCACTCCGGTCGCTCGCAGAGGAGATCCAATTCGTGGTCATCACCCACAACCGTGGCACCATCGAGGCCGCCGACGCGCTCTACGGCGTGACCGTCGGTGATGATGCCGTCAGCCGCGTCGTCTCCCTCAGGCTGGCCGACCTGGCCGAAGATGACGCGCGCCTCGTCGGCGGAGCTCGCGCGTGACGGCACCCGAGCGGGGCACGGCAGCGCCGGAGCGGATCCTGCTCCAGGATGCCCTGAAGCCGACGCGTCAGAGGTTCGCCGAGCGGGTCAAGAGCCTGCTCGGTGCCGGCCATCCCAACGACGAGGCCTGGGAGGAGGTAGAGGAGGCGCTCATCTCGGCCGATCTCGGTGCCGAGCTCGCCACCGAGGTCTGCGATCGCGCCCGCGCCCGGACCGACGTGGGCCCCCAGAAGGCGCTGCAGCTGGAGCTGCTGAACCTCTTCGCGCCACGCAAGGCAGTGCCCTGGCCGCGCATCCCCGGGCCCGGCATCCCCGCGGTGATCCTGGTCGTCGGGGTGAACGGCACCGGCAAGACCACCACCATCGCCAAGCTGGCGCACCGCTTCAAGTCTCTCGGCGCGAGGGTCCTGCTGGCCGCCGCCGACACCTTCCGGGCGGCTGCCATCGAGCAGATCACCAGCTGGGCCGAGCGGGTCGACGTGCCCGTCATCTCGCATGCCGCCGGCGCCGATCCCTCGGCCGTGGTCTTCGACGCCATGGATGCAGCCAAGGCGCGTGGCATGGACGTCGTCATCATCGACACCGCCGGACGACTGCACACCAAGACCAACCTCATGGACGAGCTGGCCAAGATCCGCCGCACCATCGGCAAGCGCATCCCGGAGGCCCAGCCGGAGGTGCTCTTCGTGCTGGACGCGACGACGGGCCAGAACGGGCTGTTGCAGGCAAAGGCCTTCAACGAAGCCTCGGGCCTGACCGCCATCGCCTTGACCAAGCTCGATTCCACCGCCAAGGGCGGGGTGGCCTTCGCCATCGAGCGCGCCCTGGGCGTGCCCGTGCTCTTCGTGGGCCTGGGCGAGAGGCTGAGCGACCTGCGCGACTTCGACCCCAACGCCTTCGTAGCCGCGCTGTTCGCGGTCGACGGCGATGGCGGTGCCTGAGCAGTCCTGCAGCCGCACAGGCTGACGCCTGCCGGCCGCTAGACTGAGACCCATGTTCGACGCGCTATCCGACCGCCTTCGCATCGCACTCTCGGGCCTGACCGGACGCGGCCGCGTCACCGAGGACGACGTCAACCTCGCCATGCGCGAGATCCGACTGGCACTGCTCGAGGCCGACGTCAACTACAAGGTCGTCAAGGACTTCGTCAAGCGGGTCAAGGGGCGCGCCATCGGTGCCGAGGTCATCGAGAGCGTCAACGCCGGCCAGATGGTGATCAAGATCGTGCACGAGGAGCTCACCGCCATCCTCGGTGCCGGTGACCGGACCTTCCGCTACGACGGCTCGCCGGCCGTCATCGCCATGGTCGGCCTGCAGGGCTCGGGCAAGACCACCTCGGCCGCCAAGCTGGCCCGCTGGATCGTGCGCCAGGGACGCCAGCCGTTGCTGGCCGCGGCCGACCCCTACCGGCCCGCCGCGGTGGACCAGCTGATCACACTCGGCAAGAGCCTCGACATCCCCGTCTACAGCGCCCCGCCGGGGACGCGCGTGGTCGATATCGCCACCGGTGCCGTGGCCTACGCCCGCCAGGGCGGGCGCGACGTGGTCATCCTCGACACTGCCGGCCGCCTGCAGCTGGACGACGCGCTCACGGCCGAGATCAGGGAGGTCCACGCCGCGGTCCAGCCGAGAGAGACGCTCCTGGTGGTGGATGCCATGGTCGGCCAGGAGGCGGTCGCGGTCGCCGAGGCGTTCCACCAGAACGCACCCGTCAGCGGCCTCGTCCTGACCAAGATCGATGGCGACGCACGCGGTGGCGCAGCCCTCTCCATCTCTGCCGTGAGCGGCCTGGCCGTCAAGTTCATGGGCACCGGGGAGAAGACAGACGCCCTCGAGGTCTTCCATCCCGACCGCCTGGCCGGGCGCATCCTGGGGATGGGCGACGTGGTCAGCCTGGTCGAGCGCGCCCAGGAGACCTTCGACACCAAGGAAGCCGAGAAGCTCGCCGAGAAGCTGAAGAAGAATGCCTTCACCCTCGACGACTTCCTGGAGCAGATGCAGCAGGTCAAGAAGATGGGTCCGCTGGGCTCGATCATCGACATGATCCCAGGCCTGGGTGGCGCGGCCAAGCAGGCGCAGCAGGCCATCGACCGGGGCGAGCTCTCGCGAGTGGAGGCCATCATCCGCTCGATGACGCCGCAGGAGCGCAACGACCCCGGCATCCTCAACGCCTCGCGCCGCCGCCGGATCGCACGCGGCTCCGGCACCAGCCTGCCGGAGGTCAATCGCCTGGTGAAGCAGTTCGGTGAGATGCAGCGCGTGATGAAGATGATGCGCGCCAGAGGGACCAGGATGCCCGGCCTGCCGATGGGACCGCTTTCCTAGGCGGACCGGAGCGGCATCGGTGAGACAATGGCTCCAGCCACTCGACCCACCCCAGTCACATGACGTCCCGGAGGTACCAATGTCCACGCCTGCAGTGACCCCCACGCATGGTCGTCGCGCTCCGTTGCGCTGGGCCATCGCGCTCGTCGCGACCGTCGCCCTCGTCGTCTCCGGCTCGGGGCTGGTCGTGTTCGCCCAGAGCGGAGCGGGCGAGTCGCAGGGGCCGGTGTTCGTCCCCGCCGACGCGGCCATCTATCTCGAGGCCCGACTGGACATGCCGGCCGGCCAGGACGAGGCGCTGGCGCAGATGCTGACCGCGTTCCCCGGCTTCGCTGACACCGGCAGCTTCGACCTGAAGGTGGATGAGCTGCTCTCGGGTCTGGCCGCCGAGATGGGTCTCGAGAGGACGGAGGCCGACCTCGTCGGCGACGTCCTGACCGGCGAGATGGGCCTCGCCATCGGCGACCTGGGGGTGGCCATGATGGGTGCTGACGATCCGGCCATGCTCGTCGGGCTTGCCGTGGCTGATCCTGCCCTGGCCGCCATGCTGCTGGCGTCCATGGCCGGCGATGCCGGCGAAGAGGTGTATGGCAGCACGACCATCCTCAGCGATCCTTCGACCAGTGCCGCCATCCACGACGGCTGGATGCTCTTGAGCAACGACGTCGCCCAGGTGAAGACGGCCATCGACGTCCTCGACGGCACGGTCGACAGCCTGGCGGACGATCCCGGCTTCTCGACGTCGTTCGCCCGCGTGCCGAGCGGTCACCTCGGCGCTGCCTACGTCGACCTGCAGTCCTTCGGCTCGTTGATCGACCTTGCGGGCATGATGGCCACGGGTGAGACCGGCCTCGACCTGCCGGTGGACGACCTGTCGGCGATGTTGCCGCAGGACATGGTCATGTTCCTCGCCGCCGAAGCCGATCGTCTCAACCTCGAGGTCCTCGTGACCGCGGGTGAGTCGACCCCGTCGCTGCCGCTGGGCGAGTCCGAGCTGGCCGGCCTGTTCCCGGCTGACACGCAGCTGTACCTCGAGGCGCGCGAGGTGGGCGCCAGCGTCAAGGCGGCGCTGGATGCCCTCGTGGGGACGCTCGCGGCCCAGGGGGAGGGCGCCCCGGCGGACGACTCCATGGGCGACATGGGCGGCCTGGGTGACCTGTCAGACATCGAGGCGCTCTTCGGCGAGGAGAGCCCCATCACCGGCCTGCTCGGCGGCGTGCCGCTGCCGGAGTTCCTCGACTTCGTGGCCGATGCCAGTGTCGGCGCTGGCCTGAGCTCGGACGGCCTGTGGCTGGGGATGGCAGGCGAGGTCACGGACCAGGCCGTCGCCACCGACCGCGTCAGCACCATCACCAGCCTGGTGCGCCTCTTCGGTGGCGACCCGGCCCAGACCGGCATCAGCGTCGAGACCGAGCTGGTCGGCGACGTGGAGGTCACCAGCATCATGCTGCCCCTGGATGAGATGCTGGCCGAGTCGGGTCTGCCCATCAGCGTCGGCGACAGCATCAGCGTCGCGGTCAGCGACGGCTATCTGCTCCTGGGTCTGGGTGACTTCGTGCAGTCGGCCCTGGCTGCCGAGGCTGCCGACTCGCTGGGTGCCAGCGCCGGCTACCTCGATGCCGTGGGGGAGGACACCGCCAACACGGGCCTGATGTACATGAACGTCAGCGCGCTGCTGGCCGCGCTCGACCCCATGCTCTCGATGATGCTGCCCGAGTGGGCCGACATCGCTCCCTACGCCACGGGTGTCGACCGCATCATCCTGGTCGGGACGGGCGACGACGCGGTGATGCACGCCCGCATGACGATGATCGTCAACCAGTAATCCGCCGACGCGGTACCATTCGCCGGGCGTCGCACAGCGATGCCCGGCGTTCCCATACCCGCGTGGCCTATCGTCCGCGGCAACGCCTACGCCCCACAGGAGGTCTTGGAAACCGGTGGCAGTCCGAATCCGCCTCACCCGCGTCGGCGCGACCAAGCAGCCCAGCTACCGCTTCGTCGTCGCTGACAGCCGCAACGCCCGGGATGGTCGCTCCATCGAGACGCTGGGCCATTACAACCCGCGCAGCGAGCCCGTCGAGATCAACGTCGACGCCGAGAAGGCCACCAAGTGGATGGCGCAGGGTGCGAAGCCGACAGCTACCGTCGAGCGGCTGTTCCGCCGGGTCGGCATCCTTCCCGACGCCCACTAGCGATGGCAGCAGTCGAGCTGGTCACGTACGTCGCCAAGGCCCTCGTGGATGATCCGGACGCTGTCCATGTCGAGGTCCACAGTGAGGACGGCGGCCAGGTCATCGAGCTCCACGTGGCCGAGGATGACATGGGCAAGGTCATCGGCCGCAACGGCTCTGTCGCGAAGGCGCTCCGAACGCTCCTGAAGGTCCTGGCCACCCGCGAAGGCGAGCCTATCTCCCTGGAGATCGTCTAGCCCGAGGTGACGACGCCCGCCGACGAGCGCATCACGGTCGGGCTCGTGCGAGGACTCCACGGGCTGGGGGGCACCGTCCGCGTGGAGGTCCTGAGCGACGATCCCGAGCGCTTCGCCATAGGCTCCCTGCTGTTCGTCGAACGTGACGAACAGCCGCTGACCATCTCCTGGACGGGGCCGGCCAAGCCTGGGCTGCTGGTGAGCTTCGCCGAGGTCACGACGCGCGAGTCAGCAGAGAGGTTGCGCGACCGCTATCTCGAGGCGATCCCGGGCGCGCCGCTACCTGCCGGCAGCTACTACTGGCACCAGGTCGCGGGCCTGGCGGTCACCACCACCGATGGCGAACCGCTCGGCAACGTGGTCGACGTCTTCCGCGCCGGGGCAGGGGAGGTCTACGTCGTCCGGGGCGGTGAGCGGGGCGAGGTGCTGATCCCTGCCGTGCGTGGCGTCGTGGTGGAGCTTGACCCACCCGCAGGCCGGCTGGTGGTCGACGCGGTGGCGCTGGATCTGCCCGACAAGCCGCCGCGCCGCCGCCGCCGCCATGGCATCAGCCGCGAGGACCGCAAGCTCGCTCGCCGTCGCGGCAAGCGCTCGAAGTCGACGCTGCAGGGTGCCTCTGCCAAGCCGGACGAGGCCGCCGGTCCCGCGGCGCCGGACGAGGCCGCAGGTCCCGTGCCGCCGGACGAGACCTGATGAGGATCGACGTCATCACGCTGTTCCCCGCCATCTTCCCGGGGCCGCTCGCGGAGTCCATCCCCGGGCGTGTACTGGAACGCGGTCTCGCCGATCTGAACGCTCACGATCTCCGCGCCTGGGGCATCGGACGGCACCGCTCGGTGGATGACTATCCCTATGGCGGGGGCGCGGGCATGATCCTGCGGCCGGAGCCCGTGGCCGAGGCGCTCGATGCCGTGGCGCCGACCGGCTCCGACGCCTTCCGCATCCTGCTCGACCCCGGCGGGGAGCCTTTCCGCCAGGCACGTGCCCAGGACCTGGCCCAGCGTCCGCACCTGGTGTTCATCTGCCCGCGCTACGAAGGCATCGATGACCGCGTGCGCTCGCTGGTCGACCTGGAGCTGTCGATCGGGGACTTCGTCGTATCCGGCGGCGAGATCCCGGCCTTGGCCGTCATCGATGCGGTGCTGCGCCTCCTGCCCGGAGCCATCGACGACGCCTCGACCGAGGAGGAGTCGTTCTCGCACGGCTTGCTGGAGTATCCGCAGTGGACGCGACCACCCGAGTTCCGTGGTCAGACCGTGCCCGAGATCCTCGTCAGCGGCAACCATGGCGCCGTCGACGCATGGCGGCACGAGCAGGCCGTCAGGCGCACCCGCCACAACCGGCCCGACCTGTTGAGCGCCGCGGACGATCCCACCGGCTGAAACGACACGGGCCGGGGCGAGGCTGGCCAGCCTGCTATACTCCGCCATCGACCCAGACAGGAAGCCCCTGCCCACGTATGCCCGCCGCTGCCAGCGGCCGAGGCTCCACCGCCAGGAAGTGACGCCAGTGACCGTTCTCGACGAGATCGTCGCCGACCAGATCCGAACCGACCTGCCAGAGATCGCACCCGGCGACACCGTGCGCGTCTCGGTCAAGGTGGTCGAGGGCAACCGTGAGCGCATCCAGGTCTTCGAGGGCACGGTCATGCGCATGCGTGGTGGTGGGATCACCCGCTCCATCACTGTTCGCGCACTCCGCAGTGGCGTCGGCGTGGAACGTACCTTCAAGGTCAACTCGCCGCGCATCGACAAGATCCAGGTGGTGCGCCACGGCGTCGTTCGCCGCAAGCAGCTCTACTTCCTGCGCAAGCGAGTCGGCAAGGCCGCCACGCTGCGCGAGCGACGCGCCTAGACGCGCTCCGCGGGCCACCCCGAGCGTCGCGAGGGGCGACCGCCTCTCCGCGCCGCCTCGCAGCCTGCCCCGCTGGCGCTAGCATCGGTCCGGTGTCGTCCCAGCAGCCGCATCTGAAGGTCGAATACGCACTGTGGCGCTCGGGCTCGCGCCTGGTGGTGGGCGTCGACGAGGTCGGAACCGGCGCGCTGTGTGCCCCGGTCGTGGCGGCAGCCGTGCTGGTTCGACCGCATACCCGCAAGATCGCCGGCGTCCGAGACTCCAAGACGCTGAGCACGCGCCAACGCGAGCGCCTGGTCGACCAGATCAAGGCGCGCAGCCTGGCCTGGGGCATCGGCGCTGCGTCGGTGGCCGAGATCGAGTCGCTCAACGTTCGCAACGCTACCCACCTGGCGATGCGCCGGGCGCTTCGGCGCCTGCCGCCGTACGATCACGTCCTGCTCGACGGCCAGAAGATCAAGGGCATGGAGGAGCACATCGGACCGCACACCTCGATCGTGAGAGGCGACGCCTCCTCCTACGCCATCGCCTGCGCCTCCGTCATCGCCAAGGTGACACGTGATCGCCTGCTGGCGCACCTGGCGGCGCGCTATCCCGGCTACGGCTGGGAGCACAACGCAGGCTATGCCACGCGCGACCACGTCGCAGGGCTCCGGCAGCTGGGCCTCAGCCCCCACCACCGCCGCACGTACCGGCGCATCCGCGCCATCCTCGAGGGTGACCAGCTGGCCTTCGACCTGGAGTCCGATGCCGAGTCCGATGCCGGGTTCGAGGAAGCCGGGTACCAGGAAGCCGGGTACGAGGAGGTAGACGGTCTGATGGGGACGGTCAGCGCCGGGTAACGCCCGGGCAAGGGACGGGCAGGTGACCGCCAAGCGGCGGGCACCAGACTGGGCGCATGCCCGCCGACTCCAGACCACCGGCCGGTCCTCGTGGTGCCATCGGGGCGGCTGCCGAGGACGCCGCCGCTGCCTACCTCGAGGGCATCGGCTGGACGCTGCTGGCACGGAACATCCGGCTCGGTGCGGATGAGATCGACATCGTCGCGCGGGACGCTGGCGACCCTCCCACGCTGGTCGTGGTGGAGGTCCGCTCGCGCTCGGGGCGCGGCTTCGGCTCAGCCCTCGAATCGATGGACGCACGCAAGGTCGCCCGGCTGTACCGTGCTGCGATGGCCCTGCGCCGGGGCGGGCATGCGGAACTGCCGACCGGCCTTCGGCTGACCGCCTGGCGCGTGGATCTGCTGGCGCTGCGGCGCGTCGGTCCGGAGTGGGTGCTGGAGTCCCACCTGCGCGGGCTGGCACCGCCGTAGGCCCGCCCTCGAGTCGCGTCGCCGGCGGCGCGTGGCAGCTCCGTGATAGACTCCCGCGGGCTCGCTGCATGCGAGCTCGAAGAGCGCAGCACCCGCTGCGTATCACACACGCGTGCCGCTCCCCGCAGGGTGCCGCGCGGCCCACCCGTGGTCGCCGGTCTGTGGACCATGAGGCTCGCGGAGGAACAACCACACAGGAGGTCCACGCCCCATGCCGTCCATCTCGATGCGCCAGCTGCTCGAGGCCGGTGTCCACTTCGGGCACCAGACTCGCCGCTGGAATCCCAAGATGAAGCCGTACATCTTCGCGGAGCGCAACGGCATCCACATCATCGACCTGGCCCAGACGGTCAGGCTGGCCGAGGAGGCCCTCGACTTCGTGACCGACACGGTCGCGAGCGGCGACTACATCCTCTTCGTCGGCACCAAGAAGCAGGCCCAGGAGCCAGTCCGCGACGAGGCCGCTCGCGCCGAGATGCCGTACGTCAACCATCGCTGGCTGGGTGGCATGCTTACGAACTTCATCACCATCCGCAAGCGTGTCGGTCTGCTCGATCAGCTGGAGGCACGCCAGGCCAGCGGCGACTTCGACCGCCTCTCCAAGAAGGAGGCTTCACAGCTCACCGACGAGATGGCGCGCCTGCAGCTGAAGCTCGGCGGCGTGCGCAAGATGCGCCGTCTGCCCGGGGCCATCTTCGTGGTCGACCCGCAGCGCGAGAAGATCGCGGTCACCGAGGCACGCCGGCTGGAGATCCCGGTCATCGCCACGGGCGACACCAACGTCGATCCCGACATGATCGACTACATCATCCCCGCCAACGATGACGCCATCCGCGCCATCCGCCTGCTCTGCAGGCTGGTTTCCGATGCTGCCATCGAGGGCATGGGCGCTCGCGCCGCACGCGCCGCCGAGGAACCCGTCATGGGTACCGACGCCGGCGATGCCGAGACCGCCAGCGATGAGATGGTGGCCGCTGTCGCGGCGGGCGGTACCTACAGCTTCGCGCCAGAGCCCGACGAGGACGAGGCCGAGGCCGTGCTGCCGGGCGAGGAGGCCTTCGACGCGCCTGCAGCGGAGGAGCCCTGGGACGAGGTTCCTGCAGCCGCACCAGCCGGTCAAGGAGCCGTTGACGGTGTCCCCGCCGCTGACGACGTTGCGGATCCCGTGGCCGAGGTGGCAGCAGCCGCCGAGCCCAAGGTCGACAAGCCCAGGAAAGCCCCTGCGCGCAAGCCGGCCAAGGCCAAGGCAGCCGACGAGGCGGCCCCCGCCGACGCGGCGCCGGCCGAGGCACCCGAGGCCATCGAGCCTGGGCCTGCGGCCCAGGCCGAAGTGACCGAGCCTGCCGCCGATGCGGCGGCCGGCGCTGACATCGACCAGACGGACGAGGTCGCCGACGAGGCGGCCTCCTGACCCACGAGACGAAAGGGATAGCCACCAGCATGGCAACTGCGATCACGCCCGCGCAGGTCAAGGACCTCCGCGACCGGACCGGTGCGGGTTTCATGGACTGCAAGAAGGCGCTCGAGGAGACCGGTGGTGACATCGATGCCGCTATCGAGCTGCTCAAGGAGAAGGGCCAGGCCAAGGCCGCAGGCAAGGCCGGGCGCGAGGCTCGGGAGGGCCAGGTCGCCTCGTACATCCACGCTGGTGGTCGCCTGGGCGTCCTCGTCGAGGTCAACAGCGAGACGGACTTCGTGGCGCGCAACGAGGACTTCCAGAGGCTGGTCAGGGATATCGCCATGCAGGTGGCGGGCCTGGCGCCGAAGTACGTGACCATCGAGTCCATCCCGGCCACGGACCTCGAGGCCAAGCGTGCA
Organism: Anaerolineae bacterium; assembly: GCA_035464455.1. Classification (GTDB taxonomy): domain Bacteria; phylum Chloroflexota; class Limnocylindria; order Limnocylindrales; family CSP1-4; genus JAFMJV01. Next base: position 11,895 of record DATHSE010000189.1, read on the forward strand.
GAGCTGCTCACCGATGAGGCCACCCTGCAGAAGCCCGAGGAGATCCGCCAGAAGATCCTGGAGGGCCAGCTCAACAAGTGGTACAAGGACGTCGTGCTGTATGAGCAGCCTTTCCGTGACACCGACCTGACCGTGGGCCAGCTCATCACCGAGGCTGTCGCCCGCATCGGTGAGAACATCCGTGTCCGACGCTTCGTCCGCTACGAGCTCGGGGAAGCGCTGTGACCGACGGCTCCTTCCGAGCCGCCGACGCCGGGGCGCCCCCCGAGGGCGCCCGCTACGGCCGCATCCTGCTGAAGCTCTCGGGTGAGGCGCTGCTCGGGTCCCGCCAGTACGGTGTCGATCCCGAGAAGTGCGTCTTCATCGCCCAGCAGGTGCGCATCGCCCACGGCGCCGGCGTGGAGGTCGCGATCGTCGTAGGTGGCGGCAACATCTTCCGGGGATTGGCTGCGTCCGCGAGGGGCATGGACCGTGCCACTGGTGACTACATGGGCATGCTGGCCACGGTCATGAACGCGCTCGCCCTGCAGGACGCCATGGAGGCGGCCGGCATGGAGACCCGCGTGATGACCGCGATCGGCATGAACGAGGTCGCCGAGCCCTACATCCGCCGTCGCGCCGTGCGGCACCTCGAGAAGGGCCGAGCGGTCATCCTCGCCGCCGGCACGGGCAACCCCTACTTCACCACCGACACTGCGGCTGCCCTGCGCGCTGTCGAGATCGGCGCTGCGATACT
>DATHSE010000190.1:0-3260 GCA_035464455.1 Anaerolineae bacterium
GCGAAGGCGCCGGCGCCGCCATCAGGCAGGTCGTCGCGACACACGCTGGTGACCACGACGTGCTCCAGGCCCATGACCGCCACCGCCTCCGCCACGCGGCGCGGCTCGTCATCGTCGTTCCAGTCGGGTCGACCGGTCTTGACCGCACAGAAACCGCAGGCGCGGGTGCAGGTGTCACCCAGGATCATGACGGTAGCGGTGCGCTGCTCCCAGCACTCGCCGATGTTGGGGCACATGGCCTCTTCACAGACGGTGTTGAGCGTCTGGCCGCGCACGAGCGACTTGAGCTCGTTGTAGTTGGCGCCGGTCGGCAGCTTGGCCTTGATCCAGTCGGGATGACGCTGGCGGTCCGGGCCAGTCCGCGCGGCCGAGGCATCCACCGAGCCGGCCATGGCGATGGTCAGCGGCTGGTGCAGCTCAGGAGTGGCGCCCCGCGGGTTGAAGATGGGCAGCTGCCGGTCCATCGTCTACCAGATCGGGGTGCGCTCGTCGACCGCGCCGAGTCGGGCCGCCACGTCCTGCAGGAAGGCCCCTGCCTGGGCGCCGTCCGTTGCGCGGTGGTCGATGGCGATGCACATGTTCATCATCGAGCGCACCGCGATGGCGTCACCCTGGTCCTCGAGCACCACCGGACGCTTGACGATCTTCTCCATGGTGATGATGGCGACCTCGGGCACGTTGATGATGGGCAGCGTCAGGATCGACCCGGTCCAGCCGGTGTTGTCGACGGTGAAGGTGCCGCCCTCCAGGTCCTCGGGGCGCAGCTTCCGGGTGCGGGCACGCATGGCAAGGTCGTTGATGGCGGCGTTGATGCCGTGCAGGCTCAGGTTCTCGGCGTTCTTGATGACCGGCACCACGAGTCCGTCATCGACCGCCACGGCGATGCCGATGTTGACCGCCTTGCGGCGCCAGTGGCCCTCCTCGGTCCAGTGAGCGTTGAAGTCGGGGTATCTGCGCAGGGTCTCCACGCAGGCCTTGGTCATGTAGGCGACGTAGCTCATCGACATGCCCTCGCGCGCCTTGTAGTCGGCGTTGATGGCGGCGCGTGCCTTGACCACCGGGGTCATGTCGACCTCGATGGTGATGTAGGCAGTCGGTACGTCGAGGAACCGCTCCATGTGCGCCGCGATGGCCTTGCGCATGGGGCTGAGCTGCTTGAGCGAGTCGCCATGCTTGACCGGGGAATCGGCCGGGTCGGCAGCGACGTAGCCCGGCGACGGGGCAGCGGAGGGGGTAGCGGCGGAGGCAGCGGGCGCTGGAGCAGCTGGAGCGGCAGCAGCTGGAGCTGCAGCAGCTGGAGCTGCAGCAGCCGGAGCGGCGGCAGCAGCCTCGACATCGCCGCGCGTGATGCGGCCACCCTTGCCCGAGCCGGAGATGGTGGTGACGTCCACGCCCAGCTCGCGCGCCAGCCGACGCACCGACGGGGTCATGCGGGCGTTGCCGGGCACGACGAGCGGCGTCGAGGGCAAGGCCGGCGGGGCCGGCACGGGAGCTTGTGGGGTGGAGGGCCGCTCGGCTGCCTGCGCTGACGCGGCGGGCGCCGCCGGCTCGGAGCTTGGCGGCTCGGTCGCTTCGGGCTGGGCGGCCGGGGACTCGGGCTCGGATTCGGGTTCGGGCGCCGGCTCGGGCGCCGGCTCGGGCGCCGGCTCGGGTTCGGCGGCCGGCTCGGGCTCCTTCGGCGTCTGCCCCTTGGCCCCTCCGGCCGTCGCGGATGCAGTCCCCTCATCGACCTCGCAGATGGGTGCATCGTTGCCGACGGTGTCGCCCTCGGCGACGAGGATGCTGGTGAGCGTGCCCTCGAAGGGTGACGGGACCTCGGCGTTGACCTTGTCGGTCACGACCTCAACGAGCGGGTCGCCCACGCGGATATGGTCGCCCACGCTCTTGAGCCACTTCCCGATGGTCCCCTCTTCGACGCCTTCACCGAGCTGGGGCATGGTCACCTGGGGCATGAGTCGACTCCTGGGAAGTGGCTGCGCTGGGTCATGGTGGGCACATCTGGGATCAAGGTCTCCATCATAGCGGTCGGCCTGATTCGAGCCGGAGTGCAGCACCGGCCAAGCGGCCGGTCAGCCAGCGTGAAGTGTCCGGGGTCACCATGTCGGCATGGACGATGTGCGCCTTGGCAGCAGCCTCCGCGTGCTCCGGATCCGCAAGCACCTTCGCCAAGCGGACGTGGCCCGGCGTGCGGGGGTACGCCGCGAGACCGTGGGCCGGCTGGAACGTGGGGCCGCTGGTCGGTACCAGCTCGGCGTCCTCCGCGCGGTCGCCACGGCACTGGGCGCCGACTTCGACGTCCGCATCCGCTGGCAGGGTGCAGACCTGGACCGCATCATCGGCGCTGCCCACGCCGAGCTGCACGAATCCATCGCCGCCCACCTCGCCCGCTGGCCGGCCTGGACCTGGCGACCAGAGGTGAGCTTCTCCATCTGGGGCGAACGAGGCGTCATCGATATCCTGGCCTGGCATCCGGTAAGCCGCAGCCTGCTGATCATCGAGCTGAAGACCGAGCTGGCCGATCCGCAGGACCTGGTCGCGACGATGGGCCGCCGCATGCGCCTCGCAAAGGAGATCGCGCGGGGGCTTGGTTGGCACCCGGCCAGCGTGAGTGGCTGGGTCATCGTCGTTGAGAGTTCGACGAATCGACGGCGGGCCGCCCGCCATGCCCGGCTGTTGCGGACAGCCTTCCCCGCCGATGGACGCGCCATGCGCCGCTGGCTGCGCACGCCCGCTGGATCGATCTCCGCTCTGAGTTTCTGGTCAGAAGTCCGCCCGGGGTCCGTTGGGCGGAGCATCGGCCAAGTCAAACGCGTGCGCCGGGCCACGATGCGAGGATCTGAGCGTGAGTCATCGCCCGACGAGCGGACGCGGGGCGCCAGCGGGGCGGCAGCGTCCACCTAACGGCCCCCACTCGGACATCTGACCAAGAAGCAGGCGCTAGCTCAGCTGTCAGCGGCCACGCCTGTGGCAGCTAGAAGTTGATGGACTTGCCGTCCACCGCCAGAGCTGCCTCGCCCATCGCCTCGGACAGCGTGGGGTGTGGATGGACAGCGGAGCCGACCTCCCAGGCCGTGGCCTCCAAGAGCATCGCCGTCGATGACTCGGCGATGAGCTCGGTGACGCCGTGACCGATCATGTGGACGCCCAACAGCTCGTCGGTCTCGGCATCCGCGATGACCTTGACGAAGCCCGTCGTGTCACCTTCGATGATGGCCTTGCCACTGGCCATCATCGGCATCTTGCCGACCTTCGTGTTGATG